>CAIQAL010000015.1 GCA_903869825.1 uncultured bacterium | reverse complement strand
GAAAAGATTTCTCTTCTGAACTTTGCTGGACAGACTAAGTGATATATTAGGAGTGATACATTATGTCTTTTGTGTATATGTTCCATATACACATGATACCATATGGACCGATGCAAGCATCGAGGAATTCTTTAGATTAAAAAAATAAAAATTTTTTTCCACCTTGAAATGGTGGAAAATTTACCTGGAAAATTACCCCAGGTAAATAAGTTAAACATTTTGACTGCGGTCGAGGTGTTCGCCCTTGCTCATGCTGAGCTTGGGCTGGAATTATTCCCTTTACATCTTTACAAAGGTGTGATTAAAGGGAATCTCATCTTTAAAGGGGAAATCCCCTTGATGATGAGAGTAACGTATTTAAATCATACGTTACCTCTCACACACAACCTTCAGGGTTGTGTAAAATTATACTCCGAGAAGGGGTATATATCAGAAGAGGACTTAAAGGTCCTCAGAGAGAATGGATTCATAGTTGGAATCGAAAAGATTCCAGCTTTATTCATAATTGCCCCCATTGAAACAAGGGGCAAAGATCATATGATCGAGGTGCGCAAGGATCCGATTATATTGATCAAAATGAATGAAAACGTGTGGGTTCCTGTCCACGCGTGGAATCATTCCCCTGCACTCTCGGCGAAGCTCGCCGAGATGAATTAAAAATTTGTTTCCCTGAGCTACGAGGGGTGCTGAGATAGAAACAGAAGCCATGTGAAAAGCTGTCTCAAAATAGGGTTGGGTTAAAAAAATAAAATTGGAAACTAACTTCGGTTAGTTTCCTTTCTTATTCAGTCCGCAAATTGATTTTGTGGATTGATAGGAAAGTTTTCATTTTGATTTTTATCTAAACAGATTGCTCGGATTATTTTGAGTTTCATTTTAATGGAATTTAAAATAATCCGGACAATGTTGCGAGGAGATAAAAAAACAAAAATATGAAAAAAATAATTATTTTCTTTGTTCTAATCCTTATTATTTCTGCTTGTAAAAAAAAATCAGCAGAGATGCTGGAACAGGAAAGATATTCAGCAGAGATGCTGAAAAAAGAAATATATTTGTCCTTTGAAAAGGACAGCATCGAATCTCTCGAAAGAGAGAAAATGAAAAAACTTTGTAAATCTCTCTTCCTCGACAGAGGAGAGGTCTATAAAAAGAAGCTCAAAATGCTGTATTTTGAGCCCGCGGGCCCCATAAAGGTTGGTGTAAAAAGCCAACAGAGAATGGATCTCGGGTACGAGGTTCATTATGTGGATGACAGCGACACTGTCGCTGTAATCGTATCAGTTTCGAGCATAAGACATTGGGGGAGTGATACCCTATGTCTATATGTAAAGTATAGAGGGGTAGTAGTAATTCTACCCCAATAAAAGATGGCAAATATCTTTTTTGCCCAATTTTGGGCAAAGATAGCAGAAAGAAGATCTGTCTTAAGTAAAAAATATTCTGGACTTCATTGTTCGGAAGAATTCGCTAGGCAGTATCTATCGATCTGTGGGGCTGAGATTTCCTGTGTATATTTCACTGGCGATGGACTTTCGGAAGAAAGTTATTGCCACATAAACTTTTCCTTGAGAGGAGAAAAATATGAAACCGAAATATATGCTGGATCGCCTGCATGGGCGACTTTTTCTTCAGATTTAAGAAAAATAAGGCTGAGATTTAGGTTTAGGCTCTTGTTTGGATTATTTAAGAAAAAGTAATCTTAGTATACTCCCTGTCTCTTACATGGCATAACAGGGAATATCCAAGAAGGCAAAGCCTTCATCGAGAACGAACTTCTTGGACGTGAAATGATCATTGAAACACGTAAAAATTTGATCTAGTGGGTTTTCACCGAAAAAGAAAGTTGGTTACTTTCTCTGACTACAAACGTAGGTGACGCAATCTCCTCGCGACAGAGGATACAAAATTAAATCTGGCAAACTATGTTTGCCACTTTTATCAAAGACATAAATATATTTTTTGTGTTTTTGTAGAAGTTTTCATCTTAGAGTTTTGGTTATTTGAGAACGGAAGTATTTTCTTTTTTCAAATAACCAAAACTCGAAAAATGAAAAATTTTTATATTTATAAATTCTCTCCAGAGGATTTATGTGTTTCAAAAGGAGGGAAAATTCTTCTACTTGATAAACATATAAATTGGAGTAGGCAATTTGGCCTTGTCTCCGGAGAAGAATATGTTATCGAGAACCCGATTATTCGGGAACTTGAGAAATGCCGGATTATAACCGGGGGGACATTTATTAATGTTGGATATTTTCCGGCAGAGATAGATGTTTGGGGAGGTCCATATATTTTTAATGACAAAATTGGCTTTAATGCTAGTCGGGTTATTAAATATAAAGAAATTCAAGTTTCTTCTGAAAAAATAGAAGGACTTGAATTCTCTGCTATAGAGGATCTTTCTAAAGAAAAAAAGGAGTTACTTGGACTCCTCCCACAAAAATACCAAGAAATGACTCTTTCTTTTCGTACCTACATTGAGTGGGTAAAAAAAGAAGGTTTGACTATTCTTGAGGTCGGAAAAGACTTTGAGAAAATGGTTGGATACAAGGCTATTTCGACTTCTGAGTTTATAGACCCCAAGTCTATAAATCAGAGATTTACAAATGAAAATTTTTTTGGAGAGCCAAAGCTTTCCAAAAACAGAAAAACCATCTATAAAGAATTTTTTTTTGACGGTAGAAAGGGTGGTGAAAAAGAAAAAACCGAAACCGTTGAGTATGTAAAACTCAATGATAGCGGTTTTAATTTTTATTTTTCACCGATTGCTCTGTGTCCAACAGGGCAACTTGGAAAACTGACTGTTGATGGGTATGAATACCCTTACAACATGAAATTTCCAGGGGATGGAGCCAGTGGGTCATATTTGCAGTTTGCAAAAAAGATCAATTGGCTTACTGAGCCACCTGTTCTATTAAAACCACAAGATTGTGAGTGGCTCGAAAAAGGAGGAAGGGTATGCTTCTCAGAGAGATCTGAGGAGTTCTATGTTGGTGGCTGGGATGGTACCAACTACATTTGGGATATGTTACCTACTGGGTTTTTATTTCAAGAGGATGAACCAGAAAACCCAAAAGGATGGGTGCTCGTGCACTATCCTTGTAAAGGGATTAGGTACATCTTCGATCCTAATTTCTCTGATGAAGAATACATCAGGAAAATTGAGGAATCAAAAATCCGCACATTAGCTTTTGAAAATTTAAATGCTAATGGAAAGTACTCTCAATACTCACATGATGCGATTATTGGGACATATTTTCTCGTAGAGGAGATCAAGTCAGAGATAGATTTTCTTTATGGATACGGGTGGAACTACGGGTATCTTTCCCAATCTAGTTATAACAGGGCTCAAGGGATACTTTTTCAAGAAGGTGTTTCTAATGGCTTTGATATAAGAAAAAGTCTAGAGGAAATAGTGAATGAATTTAAGTTCATTATTCCAATAGATGGTTCTGGGATATATCTTAGAATCCCCAAAGAGTCTGACCTTTATGGAAAAGTTCGTTTTTCTGGTTTGATAAAAAAAACTAGAGAAAAATTAGACGAACTTTATCCTAGTGCAAGATGGCACTCCGGATGGGATAGTAATATCCTTGATTCTCTAATCAGGAATATCAAAAAATCAAATTTTGATGAAAATGATATCGATTCCTTTGAAGAAAAGGTTTTGAATTTATATCAAACTCAGAAAAGTTTGAGCTCTGCTGTAGAAGAAGCTACACCAGTTGTTCGCAAAGAGGAGAAGGAAAGTTATGACAAAAACCTTTCTACCTCAAACGACGCAATGGCTGAAGCACTTCGCAAGGCAGGTCTAGTAAAATAAAAATCCTAGCTACAGGAATACGGGACAAGTAAGTAGTGAAATTATACTTGTCTCAAACAGGGTTTATCCAGCACTAAACTTTAGTGATGGATGAGGGTTAAAAAAATACGGGCAAACAAAAAATCGTTTGCCCTTGTTATTGAGTTCTTCATTTAAAATGGAGGATTCATTGCGAGCACATCCAGCACTAAATTTTATAAAATAAAATTTAGTGCTGGGTAAATCTTGTGGATTCATTGGGATGTGGGAGAAAGAGCCCAAAATTTGCAGAGCAAATTTTGGGCTGATAAGTATCTTTGTAGGTCGAAAACTTGTCCCGCAGTAAAATTTTACTGCGGGATTATAAATTAAGTCAAAATATCAAAAATATTTTCTATTGTAACGATTTTG
>CAIQAL010000014.1 GCA_903869825.1 uncultured bacterium | reverse complement strand
CTGCATATTTATTATGAAGAATTTTAGTGAGCTTTGTGATTTGTATGCGAATAATAAAATTAAAAAATAAAAATATGGAACAAGAACAAGTGTTTATTTATTGCAGGGTTTCTACGGTTGGACAAGCCGAAGATGGGTGGAGTTTAGATGCCCAAGAAAAATCTTGTAAAAAGTTTGCCGAAGATAAAGGGTATAGAATACTTAAAATATTTAGAGATGAGGGCAGAAGTGGAACTAACGCAGATAAAAGACCAGCCTTGCAGGAAATGATTTTAGAATGCCAAAGGACTAAAAATATAAATGCCGTAATTGTTTACGACACAAGTCGCTTTGCAAGAAATACGCAAGACCATTTAGCCGTCAAAGCTATTTTGAAGAAAGTCGGGACAAGACTTATTTCGCTTTCACAGCCAATGTTAGACGAGTCTGCCACAGGAAAAATGGTTGATGTGATTTTAGCCAGCGTTAATCAATTTCAGTCAGATATGAATAGTCAAAAAACCATAGACGGAATGCAGGAAAGATTTGATTCGGGCTGGTATCCTGGGCTGGCAAAGTTAGGATATCTCAACGAAGAAGTTAATGAAGACAAAATAATAGTAAACGACCCTGCAAGGTGGTCATTGATGAAAGATGCTTTTAAAATGTATCTGAAAGGAAGATACTCGGCAATTGAAATATCAGAAATTTTTTATGAAAAGGGGCTAACCTCAAGATATGGCAAAAAAATAAGTAATAGCATAATGATAAATATTTTGAAAAATCCTTTTTATGCAGGACTAATGCAATGGGGTGGCTGTGAAAAAATTGGAAACCATGAGGCGATGATAACTTTAAAAGAGCATAAAAGAATTTTACAAATTATGGCAACCCACAACAATCATTCTTGCAGACGAAGAATACATAGCTTTTTATTAAGCGGATTTACCTATTGCGGAATTTGTGGGAAGAAAAGACTTGTTGGGGAAAAGCACAGGGCTGGCAGAACGGATGATTACTACCACTGCTCTGCAATAGCCAGTCGCAGAAAACATACTAATGAGGGTCAAAACATTGAGATAGGCGAATTGGAAAAAATGGTTGAAGAAAAATTTAAGGGAATACAATTCAGTAAAGAATTTATTAATGCAGTAATTGAAAAGGTAAGAGAATTTTGGGAGAACAAAATGAAAGCAGTGAACATAGACAAAAGAGGGCTATTAAATAAAAGGACTGGGATAGAAAAAAAGAAAGTGACTGCCGAGGAAAAGTTAATAGCGGGAACGCTAAAAGATAATGACTTTACCCGAATGAGAGACCGCTACGATGCGGAAATAAAAGGAATAAATATGCAACTTGAAAAAGTGGAAGAAAAAAAGAATATTGATATAGACACGGTCAGGGCAACTCTAAATCTCACAAGGAATATTTATGGCTCATACAAAAAATCGGACTTCAAAACAAAGAGGCTTTACCTCTCAATCTTCTGGGATGGTTTTTGGGTAAAGGACAAAAAAATAATTGAGGCGAGGTTGACTCCTTTAATGGATGCATTAGTTGAGAAAGAACAGATGGTAATTAAAAACCCCACGATTAGTGAGGCTTCTAATAAAAATTTTGTTAGATTACTGAGCTCCGCATCGGAACACACTTCGATGTCTTCGGACTCCCCAAATGGGGATGTCCGAATAACATCCAACTGGCTCCGCAGGTAGGACTCGAACCTACAACCCTCTCCTTAACAGGGAGACGCTCTACCATTGAGCTACTGCGGAATGGTT
>CAIQAL010000013.1 GCA_903869825.1 uncultured bacterium | reverse complement strand
ATATATCAAACGATTTACAAATACAATCACACCAGAATCCATTCCGCTTTAAAAATGTCGCCAGTACAATTTGCACTTTTGGCGCCTAAAAGATATGATTTAGCTAACAAGGTTGACGTGCAATGAAAGGGGTACAGTACACGAAGGAGGAAGGACTACTGCCGAAAATTGTCAAATGTTGTGTAAGGAGGATAATAGAATTAAATCAGGAAAATAAATTTATGAACGAAATTATTTGCCCAAATTGTAAAAAAACTTTCAAGGTTGATGAATCAGGATTTGCTGATATTTTAAAACAGGTACATGATCATGAGTTTGAAAAAGAACTAAAAGGGCGTGAAGAAATACTCAAAAAAGATAAAGAGAACGCCATTAACCTTGCTGAAGCAAATATCACAAATGAATTTCAAAAAGAACTTGCAAAAAAAGATACTGAACTTGCAGAAGTAAAATCTAAAATCAATAGTGTGGAATTAGAAAAAAAACTTGCTGTAACCGAAGCTGTAAATAAAATTGAAAAAGAACGTGACAAACTTGCTGGTGAAATTAAAAACAAAGATGTTGAAAAGCAATTACTTGAGACATCATTAAAAGAAAAATTTGCGACTGAGCTAAAGACTAAAGATGATATTATAAAAATGAAAGACGAAGAAATCGCTCTTCGTAAAGATATGAAAGTAAAGCTCTCAACTAAAATGGTTGGCGAGACACTTGAACAGCACTGCGAAACTGAGTTTAATAAGCTTCGTGCAACAGGATTTCAAAATGCGTATTTTGAAAAGGATAATGACTCCAAAACTGGTAGTAAGGGTGATTATATTTATCGAGAAACTGATGAAGCTGATAATGAAATTGTTTCTATAATGTTTGAAATGAAAAACGAAGGCGATGAAACTGCTACTAAAAAAAAGAATGAGGATTTTTTGCGCGAACTTGATAAAGACCGTACAGAGAAAAAATGTGAGTACGCTGTTCTTGTCACTCTTTTGGAAGCAGACAATGAACTTTACAATACTGGTATTGTTGATGTTTCTTATAAATACCCCAAAATGTATGTAGTACGCCCACAATTTTTTATACCCATGATAACCTTGCTACGAAACGCAGCTATGAACTCACTCAAGTACAAAGCTGAGCTTGCACTAGTAAGAAATCAAAATATTGATATTACAAATTTTGAAGATAATGTAAATAAGTTTAAAGATGGCTTTGCAAAAAATTATGATTTAGCTAGTCGTAAATTTAAGACTGCCATAGAAGAAATAGAAAAAACCATAGATCATCTTCAAAAAACCAAAGACGCTCTTCTGTCGTCTGAAAATAGTCTCCGTATAGCTAATAATAAAACGGAAGATCTAACCATAAAAAAATTAACACGAGGTAATCCAACCATGACAGCTAAATTTACAGAACTTTCTGAAAAAAATAAAAAGACAGAATAAATTGTGTTAAAAATCAATCATATGTCTGTATATGTTTGTTTTTCAAGATCAATTTACTACTAATACATTCAAGTACAGATCTTTGCTCAAGAACTGATCCATCTTTTAACATAAATTTAGCATAATCTCTAAGGTCTATTGTTTCTATCTTTTCAGTTCTTTTCTTGCCTAAAAACATAGCTTGTAATTTTTTAAACTTTTGAATTTCGAGATTTAATTTAGCTGTTAATTTTACTTTATCAATATCTAAGCTATCAAGCATTTTAAGCAGTGCTTCAACTAATTCTGTCTCGTTGATTGCTGTATTTTTACAGTTTCTATCTTTAGCCTTAGTGCATCTATAATATACATATCTATTAACTCCACCGTTGGGTGTTTTCTTAAACTTCTCGTCTGCTGTTATCCCAGAGCCACATAATCCACATTTCATAATTTTGGTGAATGCAAATTCTTTACCTTGTGATTTTATCACTTGGGATTTAATTGAATTTCTAGTCTCGTCGAATAATTCTTTTGTAATAATCGGCCTGTGCTTCCCCTCATACCAAATACCACCACCTCGAGGATATTCGAATTTACCATAATAGAAAGTGTTATCTATAATCCTAAATACATTTCCAAGACTTAAGTTATGATTTCTAAATGTTTTGAAATTTATTTCAAATTTTAGCCAAGCATATACTCTAGATACACTCCATTTATCATAGGCAATTTTTTCAAATATTTGTCTGATAATATCAGCTCTTTCAGGATCAATCTCTACTTCACATTTAGCCGTTCGGTCGTTCACTTTTCTATATCCAGTCGGAGGTTGAGCGGGCCATAGACCCATCTCACAACGAGTTCTCATCCCTCTCTTAACATTTATACTTTTATTATCATTTTCTAATTTTGCTTGAGAACATAAAATCATTAAAAGGAATTTATCACTGGGAGAATTTGAAAATGTCTGACCAAAAGTTTTGATTTGAACTAATTTATTTTGATCTATTCTATCTACTAATTTACCCAAGTCTCCAGCATTACGAGATAGTCTATCTGGTGCCCACGTGATAATCGCATTAAAGATACCAGCGTCTATATCTTTCACTATTTCCTCAAATATTGGTCTTTGTCCTGATTCTTTTGCTGAGTGAGATTCTTTCCTTATTTCTACAATATTGAGCTTTTCTCGCTCTGCTATTTGGGTCATTTCCTTAATCTGAGAATCAATCGACAAAATTTGTTTTTCCTCAGATTCAGTACTTTTTCTTGCGTATAAACAATATTTTATATTTGTTTCCATATACCAATGGTGTCAGAAAAAGAGCTATTTGCTAAGAGCGTGCTTGTTGGTAACTTTTATTGATACAAGCCTTGGTTTGCAAGGTTTGATAGAAAATAAAAAGCTTACGATCATTTCGTAAGCTTTTCTTTAAATTTTAGATTAAATATCAAACAGTAATAGTAATAGAATCATGAAGATCCTGTAGATAATTCTTCAACCCATTATTCCAAACCACGTGATCAATGTAATCATGACCACGGTCTATAATCAATTTCAGAATTTTTTTGAAACCTTCCTCTCCACCGTATTCATCGATGTTATCTTTATTCCATTTAAAAGGATCAAAATTTTCAGAATCATAAGGAGCGATAGCATAGCATATAATATATAATGCTTCGGCTATTTCCATAGTAGAGTCATTGTCCAGTTTTATAGCTAGACTTCTTGTGTAATCAGCCCAATTTTCAAGTTGAAAAATTGAGTATTCATTTCTAGGATATTGATTTGAAACATACACATAACCTCTTTTTGTTTCGTTTTCAATTACAATCTCAGTAGGAATATTCCATATCAATATCGAACTTTCTTCTCTGTATTTAAAACCACCAGGTAATGCGAGTAGTGCACTGAGATTGTTCTGCGTTCCTAAAAATAAAATATCAGATTTTTCGCATACTCCAAGAAAGTGAGTAGCCCCTTTTCCTCCACTTGAATGGTCTGCTACTGGCGCTTCAAATCTTATATACATAAGCCTTTCTTCTTCTGTGTAAGCATGTTGCATTTCTACTACAGCAAGGGAATTACTAAAATGTCGAAAACCTACCTTTTGTTCTTCGCTTTTTAGTTTCAAACTAGCAAGTTGCGAAAAAGCATCTTGGGGTAAAATCAAAAGATAATCTTTTGTATTTTTATTCAAGTATTCCAATGCCTGAGCTTCTTTGTGCGACCAAAATTGAACTAAGACAATAGATTTACAGCTTGCTTTGCCAGGTTGAACAGTGTCAGTTCCTTCAAGAAGTAAAGAAAAATCTTTGCTATCGAATGGCACAACGGTAGGATCAAATGGTTTGTCTTTATGTGGTGCAATTTGAACAACATATGTTTTACCTTCATGGATAATCCACTCTAAGTAAAAATCACCACCTGTCTCTTCTTTCAAATATTTAAGAGTACCAAAAAATTCCCAAATCTCCTGATAACCACTTCCAATCTCGAAGTAAATTTTTTCAAAAGATGTTTTAATTTTTTGCATGCCCGACGGAGTAAAAATTTCAGTATACTCTTGATCTAACATCACTTTTTCAAAGTATTCTTTTTCTGGTACAGAATTAAAAACAATTCCACCACCATTAACAGCCTTGGTGCCAAGACCGAGAACTACTCTTACTATCGGTGATCCATGATAAGAGGTATAAGCAGTGCCAGACAAGAGAGGAGTGATCGTATTTTCTTCTCTGTAGGCAGAACCAATTACTGGTTGCATCAGAATAGCCATGCCCATTTCAGTGACATTTCTTGAACCTCGCCACAGACGTGCGTCTGCACTAAATTCGCTTTGGTAAACTAGCACCTCAGATTGCCAGAGTTTTTTAAGATCATCTTCCTTGTTGCCAGTAGGCCAAAAGAAAACTGATTCATAAATTCCAATTCCTCCTTCTTCAGTAATTTCTGAAGAACGAAGAATATATGGTTTCCTTGGTTCAACTTGAGTAAGAATTTTTTCATTAATAGAAAGAAAAAATTCAGGACATTCCATTTTTTCAACTTCAACACAAAACGATTGCTCGTTTAAATTGAAATGTTGTAAAAATCGATTGAAGAGTTCAATGCTGATTATTATGCTTTTAGGAATTTTCATTCCAAAATCATCAATCAGTTCAGCGTGGTTTTTTAGGTCTTCTGCTTTTTTGCCTAATAATCCATTGCCAAAAATAACAAAGGTTTCATTTTCTTCCATTTTATTTGTAAATTTTAAGATTTGTATTTTGTTTGATTTATTAAATACCCATTTAAATAGAAACTTAATGAATCAAACAAAATTAACCAAAAACTTATTGTCAAAAAACTGAATTTACTTAAACTATACCATATTAGATACAAAAGTAAATAGACTTACAATAATTCGATTTTTTATTAATCCTTGCTTGTTGACAACTTTCCTCTGTGATTTCAAGGGTCTGCGATAGAATAGGCTTTGAATAATATGGTCGAAGTGATATTATTTAATTACAACTAAATATATAAAGTAAGTAGCCTAAACCTTTGGCAACAAAGGCATGGTGAAAGTAAGCCCCAACAAGAGTAAAGATCTCCTAGTCAGAGATGCTCTTGTTGGGCCACATCTGGAAACGGATGTGGGTGGCCTCAAAACCACCGGCTGGCTAGGAGTTTTTTGCTTCCTACTCCGGTATTTTTAAGTAAAAAGGTGCCAACCCTAACGTGTATTAAAACTCTTTTTAATTTATTAAAATTCATCCAAAAAAAAGTCACCCAATAGTGCAGTGACTTTTGGGTGTTGTAGCTTTTATCTATGTGCTATTTTCTTAATTGTTGCTACCATTGTTCAGTGTAAGCAGTTTTTGAAATGTTGTTGACGATAATTTAATTCCGATTCCTTTACCTGTTGCAGCAGAAGGTATGTCTATTTTTTGAATCTGAATACTTTTTATCTTTTCATCAATTGGGTTTCCTCCGTGGAACTGGATTTTTATCGGATCTCCTGTATTAACAGTACCTGACAATACTCTGCCAGTGACGATTGCTAATTCCGGACACCTGGTAAGTTCCATAAAACTTCCTACTTTTATTTCAAAAGGTCCAGATGCATTTTCCCCGGTAATAATAAAATTGGGATTTTTTCTGATTTTAGTCAGTGGATTTGATACATGCATAACAATAATTTTTTAATATTTTTCAAAAAACTTATTTATCTTTACTCTTACCTGAGTGACAGACATCAAGCAGAAGCTCAATGGTAAGAATGTCCGCTTGTTATTATCTTCCTTGGAAAGACAGAAACAAAATTGTATCTAATATATTTTTAACATAAAAATATTATCTTAGCAACACCCACAAAACAACGAATTCCCTAAGTTTTAACTACATCAATGAATCAGAAGCTGCTGGTCAATCTATAATTGGATTCATCAAATTTGTTAAAGGTGCAACAATGTTGTGCCTTTTTTATTTTCTCTAAATCCCCTTACCTGATATACAATTTGGTTCCAATAGCATCCCACTTGGGTCACACAACATGGCTACATATTTTGTAAGGATATTTTTGAGTGATTTAGTGTGACCCTTAATGAGTATCAATATTGGGTTTCAACACTCTCTATAAACGAATCACCTGTTTTTTATATATGCAAACTTGAATAGTCGATACTTTCAATAATAACCATCTTACTTTTACTAAGATAATTATTGGTAACAACAATCGCTAAAATTATTGCCAGTGTTATTAACCCATTTGTTATTAAATCTGCATGGTGATGTTTAATTTTTATAAAAATATTAAGCAAAAGAGAAACAACAATTATTCCAAAAATTGAAAAAAGAATTTTATTTATAGTATTGCGAGGTGAGGAAAATATTTTTTGGAAAAATGTAGGCTTTTGAGTAGAAATTGTGTTAGTAGTTTTTTCTACTACAAGCGGAGTAGTTTCATTTATAGGATTTACGGCAACTGTCTCCTCACCCAAAATATCTTTTGATGTTTCTTTATTTACACCAACGATATCGCTTTGTATTTTTTTGGTATCAGTTTTTTTAGGTACCACTTGTTCAAAAACTTTCGGCATAGGATTTGCATATACTTGAGCAACAAAAGTTGTCTCTTGTCCTTCATACATTCCGACTGCTACACCAGTTCCCATTTCGGTGTAAGTCCCTTTTACGATATTTGCTTTATGAGTAGGACTATTCATCCAAGCATCTGTCACATCTTTAGAATCATTAAAATTGATAGCCAAATTTTCTCCAGCATATTGATATTTATATCCGACTTTTTCTATCCAATACCATGGGGTTTTACCAGTTGGACTTGTGTGAGCAAAATACCCATTGATTGCCATGTCTTCGGCTTTCATCTCGGCAGCTTTATTCAAATTTTTATTTACAGTAAGAAATTTCAAATTTTCGTCCTGTCGTTCTTCGTTCGTAAGATTAGACAATACTGCAGGTAGGACTGCTGCCATTCCACCTGTTCTGTTTATTTGAATTAAGGTAGGAATTAAAAAAGTAGATGTTTCCAAGAGAATAATTATCAAAACGACGTTGCGAAGATTTTCTTTGCCTAAAAAATGAGGGCGATGCTCATTGCCTTCATGTGGAATAAATGTGTTTTTTAACCAGGAAATCATTGTTACATTATACACAATAAAACCCCAACTGTAAAGATGAGGTTTTATTGAAGTTAATATCTTCTCTGGATATTACTTATTTAGTTCAGTTCTTGTATCTTTTCCTGCAATTCCATCAGATTTTAAAGTCTTTGCAGTTTGGAATTTCATAACAGCTGCCTTCGTTTTTGAACCAAATTTTCCATCAGCAGTTCCACAGTCATAGCCTGCGGCGTTTAAGAATTTTTGTAATTCCGTAACTTCATTTCCTTTTGATCCTTTTTTAAGTAGACGAGTAAAGATAAATTTTTCTGCACCAAGAACTTTTCCTACTAAAGGAGTAACAACTACTGGCCTAAAAAGAAAACCTCCACCACCATTACCACCACCGCCATTGCCTCCAGATGAAGGAGGAACAACAACCTGTACGTCTGCAACATTCACTGTAAAGTTTGCTGTTTGATCACCTACTGTGATTGTCAAAACTTGTGAACCAGCCACTGTCTTGTCAAAACCAGTTACGTTTGAAAGATTAATGTGTTCTACTTTGGTTGTATCGTCATTATAAGTTCCAGTAACAACCAACCCTGTTAAATCTAATGTATCACCAACGGTATAAGAAAGTTTTGTTGCTGGATTTGTAATTTGAATTCCAACAAGCACCGGAGCAACTGAAACACTAGTAACATCAATACCAAAAGTTGCTGTCTTGCCTCCAACAGTTATGGTCAAAACTTGATGACCAATTGCAAACATCTTGAAACCTGTAATATTTGCCAAAGTTATATCTTCAATCTTGGTTGTATCGTCATTATAAGTTCCAGTAACAACCAACCCTGTTAAATCTAATGTATCACCAACGGTATAAGAAAGTTTTGTTGCTGGATTTGTAATTTCTATACCAATAAGAACTGGCTCAGTAGACACAATACTATCATCAACTGGAGCCTTTTCATTTGTTGTAAAATTTGTTGCAACTACTAAAGTATTTGCAAAGGCCTTTAATCCTACTAGCCCCACCAACACAAACACAATCGCTAAAATATATTTTATACTTTTCATTTTTAATTATTATTTTTAATATTTTTTATAAGCAATCGACTAAAATTTGCTTATATTTATTAACACATGTAATGCACTTACCATACTACTATATATTGAACAAGTCAAGAAAAAGTTAATAACCAGTGGAAAACTTTTCAATGGAAAATGTTAATAGTTCACCAATCACCATTGACACATAAGACTATGCCAGAAAAAATACATTACACTATTTTTTACTGACATAATTCCTATTTCGTATCGGTTTAATTATGGCAATAAGTATGACTGCTCCTAGAAGTGCTACAAAAAAACTATAAAAGTTAAAACCCGTCACCTCGCTGTTTCCAAAAAAACTCATAATAATACCACCAATCACGGCACCGACTATGCCTACAATAACATCAACTATGATACCTTGGTTTCGCCTTTACCAGACTCGTGCTATTGAACGAAAAACTCACATTTTTTCCTGAAGGAACAACCGACAAATTTTTGATAACAGGGGAATATAAATCCATTCCAAGTCCTGAGGTGATAACATTGTTGGCATTATCTTTTGTCAAATCCCTAACTTTCCCATCTGGGCTTAAATTATATGAAAGCTGATATTGAATCACCACTGCCTCGGTTAGTGGTCCGATAGTGGTCCGAAATATCCTGTTACCAATCCAGTAGGATAAATATCAGTATTTGTGCGAAGAAATTGCTGTAAAGCTGTAACCTCGGTGTTCTGTGAACTTGTTTTTAATATTGTGCTCTCGTTCATTGGAACAATAGTGGCATCTGCCATTGCAGTTCCCGCAAAAGCAATCATTAGGATTGCTGCACCAATAACCCCTAGTAATCTAAAATTATTTTTCATAAAATTAATTCTAATAGTTCGTTAATAATTGAGTTCGAAGACTCGCACCTGATGACGATGGTTCTAAAATTTAATTACAAGAAAAAAACCATCCCCTACGGGGATGGTTTTTAAATCACTTACTATCTCTTATTGTCCTGATATCTCAGAAGCTACATTCCCGACATCACTAACTGCAGTTGGAGCTTTGCATACTTTGGTTGCTGTCCGGAATGTGGACCAAGCACTATTTCGAGTTGTTCTCCAAGTAGTGTTTGCAGACTTCACTGAAGTTTTAAAATTTGCCCAAGCTGTCTTTACTGCTGTCTTCACTTCTGCCACGGTCGTAAGAGTATAAGCGCTTTTGAGAGCAGAGGCTCTTGTCGTATAGGCAGTATTAATTGCTGTCTCGTGGATTGCCACGGCTGCATCAATAGAAACTTCTCTTGCGTTTACTGCCGTTCCTACACATGCAATTTTTATCGCAGGACTGGTGACAGTAGCACCAGTCTGGGCAAAAGCCGGGACTGCGATTATGACTAATGCAAACAACACGAGTACCCCTAATATTTTTTTCATTTTATTTTATTTGAATTAATTATTAAACTCGATTTTTCTATTATATACCTATTTTTATTTAACCCTATTTTCTCCGATGTGTGACCCAGCGACATAACCCGTCGACCAACAAAGCTGAAGTGAAAATCCACCCGAAGGTCTGTTGATATGGAGCAAATCCCCTGTCACATAAAGATTTGGAACAATTTTTGACCTCATAGTTCTCCAATCTATTTCATCAAGCGAAACTCCTCCGTCCGCAACAACTGCTCTATCAAAACCCATCAAGCCTTCTACTGTTAAAGGCAGCGCTTTTAATGCATGAACCAAAAACTTACGGTTTTCTTTGGTAATCGAATGCACTTTAGTAGAAATATCAAAGTTTTCCCCAAGTAATGTTTGAATTCCTTTGTGCATCCCGTCCGGTATAATTTCTTTAAAAATATTTTTTAGTTCCTTATTTTTATTGAGGTCAAATATTTTTATTATTATTTGTTCCAATGCCCCAAGATCTAAATCAGGAAATAAATCAATCTTGGCAGTTACCGGTCCACTTTTAAGAAAATCAGCAATCTTGTAAGCACTATTTAAAATAATTGGTCCGGAAAGTCCAAAATGGGTAAATAAAATTTTTCCTTTTAAAACAAAACTTTTTTTGCCATTGGTAAAGAAAGTGATTTTCATTTTAGGCGAGGTCACTCCAGCCAAATCCTTAATCCAACGATCTTTTACCGCTATTGGTACTACGTTCGGCGTCGAATCAGTAATTTTGTGGCCAAGAGATTTAAGCCACCTAAAACCATCGTCCGTTGCTCCCATTTCTTTATGCGAAATACTACCGGTAGCAAAAATATAATTTTTCGCAGAATATATATTTTTTCCACAATGAACTGTTTTCACTAAACCACCTTCTGATTCGACTTTTGTAACCACTGAATTTATCAAAACTTTTACTTTTCCTTTTTTCATATAACTCTCAAGCACTCGCACCACATCATCCGCTTTTTCCGTTTTTGGAAAAGCCCGCTTTTCCCCTTCTATCATTAGCGGCAATCCAAGTGATTCAAAAAACGAAAAAGTATTTTTTACTCCAAATTGTGAAAAAAGTGAATATAAATACTTTTCTGATGCCCCATATGCCTTTAAAAGTTTTCGTTCGTCATATTCAGCATTGCAAATATTACACCGCCCTCCACCCGTCGCCCGAAGCTTTTCTCCCAGTCTTTTATTTTTCTCTAGCAATAATACCCGAAGCCCTCTTTCGGCAGCTCTGCCTGATGCAATTAATCCCGAAGCTCCACCACCAACAACAATCAAATCATATTCCAGTTTTGTATTCATAGTAATTATCTTTTAGCCAACCATTCATCATCTTGTCTGACAAGTAAGTTAGATTTGTTTTCCTGGTCTTCCAAAATAGCTTCGACAGTACGTTCCATCCGCATTCCTTGTGAGCCTTTAATAAAAACTAAATCGTTTTTTAAAATAAAATTTTTCAAAAATTCTCCTGCCTGATATGAATCTCCAAAATCAAATATATTATCAGGGTTCATCCCAACATCCAAGGCTCCAGTTTTTATGGATAGAGCCCTTTGTCCAACAACAAAAAGAAACTCAACATTTTCTTTTGCATTTTTTCCTATTGCTTCATGGGCAGTTTTGGTATGCTTCCCAAGTTCGAGCATATCCCCGAGCACGGCAATTTTTCTTCCAATATTTTTTACTTCCCCGATTGTTCGGAGACCTGATTCACAAGCAAAAGGAGAAGAATTATAAGTATCATCTACGATAAAAGAATTTTTTATTCCTTTTAGGAGTCTCATCCTACCTGGTGAAACATCGTAATTTTTTAAACGATTTATCGCTTCAAGTAGATTAAACTTTAGACCGGAAGATAAAGCGAGCGCCCCAAGCGAAGCATAAATATGATTTTTACCGAACACTCCTTCGATAATCACGGGCAGACTTTTCCCTCCCTCGTCTACTCGATAAATTATTCCTTTTGGAACATTGTTCTCATTATAAAAAATATTGTCCTCGGAACCAGAAATATCCGCCCCACTTTTAAAGCCGTAAGTGATTGTTTTACATTTCACTTTATTTTTCATTTCCAAAATTGCTTCATCGTCAGAGTTCAAAACCAAGAGTCCTCCTTTTTTCAATGTTTTTATTAAACTGGCTTTTTCCTCAATTAAATGTTTCCTGGAATTAAAAAATTCTATGTGAGATGGAGTTTCTCCTATCGCAGTCATTATCACGGCATCTGTTTTAAGCCATGCCGCAGTTCTTTTCATATCTCCTGGATGACCGATTCCAACTTCAAGCACTAGCCATTTCGGATAATTGTTTCGTAAAATTATTAGTCTAAGACCTATTAAAATATTTTTAAACCAAATCATCGGGTTATTCCAACCATTCGGGATTCCTAAAATCGTAAGAGGTAAACCGATTTCGCTGTTAAAACTTTTTTCACTTTTTCGGACGTAAGAAACTCCGGAAATGACCGCAAAAACCGCGTCTTTGGTTGAAGTCTTCCCGACTGATCCAGTGATTGCAACTACTTGCGGATGGTATTTCAAAAGGACAAGCTTTGCTTCAATTCTTAAAATGTAAATAATTATTTTTTTAAAAATTTTTTTCATAAATTATTTTATCTGTCAGGAGGGACTTCGTAGTAATTAAATAAGAATTTTGCAATATCCAAGAATGGATCCGCCCAAGTCTGAGAAGCGTAAGGCACCCCTTTTGGATTGACTGCATATAAAAATACTATGAATTTTGGATCATACGCCGGAAAGTAGCCAAAAAATGAATGGGTATGTCTATCTTCATAATATCCTCCTGTCGCTTGATTGGCAACTTGAGCTGTTCCGGTTTTTACTGCCACACTATAATGATCAAACTTAGCCAATCCTCCTTTTAAGGATTTATCCATAACCGTTACCAGCATTCTTGTGATTTCTGTTGCGGTTTCTTTTGAGAACTTAACCGGAGTAGAAGTATAAGTAAGACTTTTTACTGTTCCATCATTATATTTTATATATTGTGCAACATGTGGTACTACTAGATTTCCACCGTTTGAAAGACTCGCCAAGGCACGAATCATTTCAACTGGCGTGAGAGCTATCCCTTGACCAAAAGCAGCATTCGCATATTCCAAATCTCTGGGACTTTTCAAATTCGAAATAAGACCATGGGTTTCATTTGGTAAATCAATTCCGGTCTTCTGTCCTATCGCATAAGATTCTAAATAATTTCTCACATTGTCGTGACCCAATCTTTGAGCAACAAAAACCATCCCTGTGTTCAGTGATTGATTAAGGACATCCTGCATTGTTGTCCCGGGTCCTCTCCCTTTTTTATCAAAATTATTAATTTTTTTGTTATCAATCGTTACAAACCCTTTGTCGTCATATGAAGTACTCGCAGTAACAACTTTCGTGTCAATCCCGGCTGCCATAACAAGTGGCTTTACTACTGAACCAAATTCAAATACATTCTCAACGAGTGGGTTTGTAAACAATGCATTATTATTTACACTAGAATAATTATTCGGGTCAAAATCCGGTTTGGACGCCATCGCATAAATAGAACCATCCATCGGGTTCATAATAATTCCTCCGACTGAGTCAACTTGGTATCTTTCTTTCACCTCTAGCAATTTTTTTTCTAAAAGTCCTTGCACTTGTGGTTCAATACTGGTAATCACGTCACCACTTTCCGTTTTATCGGAAAATAATTTCTTGTTTATATTTGAAAATACTTCCGCAAAAAAGTTTACATATGGACTGTCTTTATCCTCCGCCAATACCCCGTTATATTGTTTTTCCAATCCGTAACGGCCAGCTAATTCGTCTCCTTGAAAACCAACAAATCCCAAGGTATGGGATGAAAGATTGCCTCCGGGATAAAAACGCCATTTTTCTTTATAAATTGAAACTCCAGGAATTTTCAATACCGAAATCTTGTCAGCTGTTTCCTTTGAAAGATGATCTAATATTTCTTCGTATGGATCATTTTTCTTTTCTACAGCCACTTTAAACTTCAAATAGTCTATTGAAGTTATTTCATTTAATTTCTTAAAAGAATCTTCCAAATTTGTTATCTGGCCAGGATTGATTGCTATCTTGTATCCGGTGGTCTGAATAGCCGCCGAAACCAATTGATTATCCTTTGACTGAAAATATACAGAACCTCGTTCAAAAATATTTGAAGAAGGAGTGGCATATTGCCTATCTGCTCGTTCCAAATATGTGCTACTATTCACCACCTGAACCCAAAAAAGTTTTGCCACCAAAATGAAGGCAAAGGCTAGGATACAAAAAGAAAAAAATGTAATTCTCGAAAAGAAACTTTTATAATTCATTGGATGTAAACTTTAAGGCAGAGAGAGATTCTCTGGTAGCAAATTGTGTTTTTGTTTCCTTAAATCCCATATCGTGTCCCATTGCAAGGTCGATTTTGTTTGAAATAGCTAAATAATTCAATTCCAAATCACCAACTTCGTTTGAAAGTGCTTTCGCTTCTGCTCCTAGACTCTGCCTTTCAACAATATTGAAAACCACATTCCCTAAAATTATCACGTAGGAGATAGCCAAAACTCCAAAAGAACAAACAAGCATTTTAAAAAGTTTTTTAGAAAGATTATTGTTATTCACGATATTTACGTTCTCGGCATAATTTCTCATTTTTATTGCTGTTTTTTTCATATTATATTTTTTTTAAAATTCTTAATTTTGCACTTCTCGCTCGGTTGTTTGTTTTTAATTCCTCACTTCCGGCAATTATTGGCTTTTTATTTATTAATAATGCTTCCCCTTTTTTGTTTTTGTCTCTAAAAAAATTTTTAACGATTCTATCTTCCAAGCTATGAAAAGAAATTACTGACATTCTTCCCCCACTTTTCAAGGCTTTGAATCCTTTTCCCAGTCCTACTTTCAGCGTTTCCAGCTCATCGTTTACTGCCATCCGGAGAGCTTGAAATGTTCTCGTGGCACAATGAATCTTTCCTCTCCGATAAACTGCTGGAACAGACCCTTCAATAATCTTTACCAGTTCAAAAGTTGTTTTTATCGGTGCTTTCTTTCTGGCCTCGACTATTGCTTTTGCTATCCTGCATGAGTACCTTTCTTCTCCGTAACCATAAATGATATCTGCCAAATTTTTTTCTTCCCAATGGTTTACCGCGTATTCTGCGGTCACATCTTCCGGTTGCTGATTTTCCTTCATTGTCATCAAAAGTGGTTCATCTTTCGTAAAAGAAAATCCTCTCCCGGAATTCTCAAGCTGGTCGCTGGATAAACCTAAATCAAAAATAATTCCATCAAAGTTTCCCAAGGTATCCAAGTCTCTGAAATTTCTGTTAATGAACTTAATGTCGCAACCAGAATCTTCGAATTTACTTTTTGCTTTTTCCCAGACACTTCCATCTTGGTCGATTACGGTTATTTTTACTTTCGGGTACCTTTTGCAAACTTCCAGACTGTGTCCCCCTCCTCCAAAGGTACAATCAAGCACCTTGCTATCACCACTTAGGTTTAAACCATCTATTGTTTCATTTAAAAGAACTGTCTTATGAATGCTGTTTAATCCGGCACTCATTTGTTTGCACTCAATTTTTCTGCTAATCGATCGGCTTCTCTTTCAACTTTCTCGTTGTACTCATTCCAAACTTTGTCGTTCCAGACTTCCAGTCTGTCTTTCACTCCGATGATTGCCGCTTTACCCGAAAGTTTGATGCGATCCTTCAGAAAATCTGGTATCAATATTCGTCCGATTCTGTCCACTTCCACTTCGACTGCCCGGCCAAACATATAACGGTTAAAACTTCTTTTATCGGCTTTTAAAAATGAAAGATCGGTTGCACTGTCAGATAGTCTTTCAGAAACTTTCTTCCATTCGCTTGTAGTAAAAATAAATAAACACTGATCGAGTCCTGGTGTGATGATAACTTTTTTACCCATCTCTTTGCGGAATTTAACCGGGAGCGAAACTCGGTTCTTTTCGTCTATTGTGTGAATGTATTCTCCGATTAACATATTTTATATATTATTAGATTTCCCACTTTTTCCCACCTGATATTATTATAAACTTCTATATATACTTCGCAAGTGTTTTTTGTGGATAACTCAAAGCAATTTTACCGTTATTTTCCTTGCCATTTTTTATAAAATGTTGTATATTAAATATTGAAAAACCTAATCGAAAACTAAATCTAAGTTCCATGAAAAAAAGAATACCTCCCAAGCCCGAAGGAGAGGAAAAAAATAGGGTCACTCAATTAAATGAAAGCCGAAATATTAGGAGTGCTTTCATAAACGCAATAAAATTTTCTATTTTAGCGAGAAAAAATAAAATTTAACGCAAGTCATGAGAACAATCAGTGAATTCAGCACTATCCCCGAATTTGTTTGGGGAATAATCGCTATACTTATTCTTTTTTTTATAAATAGACTATTTTTCCTTTGTAAAAGGATCAGACTTTATTTATTAAAAAATGAAGTAGGTAGAATCCAGGAAGAAGCAGAGATGCTTAATACCTACTGGACGGAGGAAAGACTCTCCACATATGAAGAGAAAAGAATCAATAATCCGAACTACTAAGACAACCCAGAAGTTGAAACTTCTGGGTTTTTTTTATTCGTTATTTCTAGGTTTCATTGTCGGGAAGAAAATAACTTCTTTGATGTTTTGAGTGTCAGTCAGAAACATGACCATCCGGTCTATCCCTATTCCGACTCCGCCAGCCGGAGGCATGCCATATTCCATCGCTTCGACAAAGTCTTCATCTTTTCTCTGCGCATCCGCCTCGCCGGCTTTTTTATTTTTTTCTTGTTCGGTAAAACGCTCATCTTGGTCTATCGGATCATTCAACTCGGAAAATGCTTTTACTAACTCGATTCCACCGATGATTAATTGAAAAGCTTCTACGAATTTTGGGTTTTTCTCATTCTTCTTAGCGAGAGGCAGATATTCTACCGGATAATCAACGATAAAGGTCGGCTCTATTAATTTTGGCCGACATAATTTTTTGTAAATAGAATCCAGTAATTTTACGCTGGAATCATTCTGTCCAACTTGAACTCCGCAATTCACAGCAATTTTTTGAAGCTCGCTCGCTTCGATATTTTCCGGATCATCCATTCCGGCATATTTTTTAAATAAATCATAATAAGAAACAACGGCAAACTTTTTTGAAAAATCTATTTCTTCACTATTGTAAGAAATCTTGTCAGTATTGGTTATTTTTTTTACCAAAGTTTTAAAAATATACTCAACAAAATCCATCTGTTTTTTTGCATCACTAAAACTCTCGTAAAATTCAACCATTGTAAACTCAGGATTGTGGGTGACGTCTATTCCTTCATTTCTAAAGTCTTTCGCAATTTCATAAATTTTTGGAAATCCTGCAATAAGCATTCTTTTTAAATATAGTTCATCTGAAATCCGGAGATACATTTTCATATCAAGGGCATTGTGTTTGGTGGTAAATGGTTCGGCGCTTGCTCCACCATAAAGTGGTTGCAGGACTGGAGTTTCAACTTCCAAATAACTAGACTCGTCCAAGATTTTTCTAAGTTCGGTAATAACTTTTGAGCGAACAATAAACCGGTCTTTCACTTCCTTTGACATCAAGGCATCCAAATATCTTTTACGAAATCTTTCTTCCACATCTTGAAGTCCATGCCATTTTTCGGGCAGCGGTCTTAGTGATTTTGAAAGCATCCGCCAACCACTCGCTTCAATTGTTTTTTCGCCCCTTTTGGTCGTAAAAAAATTACCTTGGATTTCTATAAAGTCCCCGATGTCGGCTACTTCATTAAAAAAATCAAATTTTTCATCCCCCAATGAATCTTTTTTAAGCAAAGCCTGAAATTGTGCCGTGCCATCGTTTAAGGTTGTAAAAATAATCCCACCTTGACCTCGGATGGACATTACTCGTCCAGCAATCCATTTCACTTCTCTGGTTTTTTCCAAATTATCAAAATTTTCAATGATTTCAAGGAGTGTTATTTCTATTTTTGATTCTGCTGGGTAAGGATTAATACCCTTACTCTTAATAAGATTTAATTTTTCAATTCTAGTGTCTCTAATTTCATCTATTGATGACATTTTTTTATCGTCCCTTCGGACGAATTTTTAAGATACATTTATTATTTTATAAACTACTGTTCCGTTCGGTGCTTGAAATGAGATATTGTCTCCTTTTTTCTTTCCAAAAAGGGCCTCACCAAAAGGTGAACGATTTGAGATTTTTCCTATCGCCATATCGGCTTCTTCCGAACCAACAATCTGGTAAACTTTTTTATTCTCGGTTCCGTCTTTGATAACGGTTACCTTTGAGCCAATTTCCACGATCTCTCCTCCACTTCCAACGACAACTTCACAAGACAATAAAATCTGCTCGATTCTTTTTATTCGCTCTTCGAGTTTCCCTTGGTCTTCTCGCGCCTGATGATATTCTGCGTTCTCAGACAAATCGCCCAGCGATTTTGCGTACTCCAAAGTACCGATTATTTCCTTGCGTTTTGGGCCCCGAAGATCTTCCAGTTCCGCCTCTAGGGCTTTCTTTTTTTCTGGCGTTATATAATTTCCCGAATTCATAATTCTTTTACTCTAGCTTTTTTTTTCAAAAAAGTCAACAATTTTAACAGGGTATTTGCAATATATTTAATTTGTGATAATCTATTTGTATGGCAAAAACAGTAATTGAAGTGAGGAAAAACCCAAATGAAAATAACGCAAGTGTTTTGCGTCGTTTTTCTAGGAAAGTTCAAGAGTCAAACATAATTCAAAAAGTAAAAGGTTCTCGTTATAGCGAAAG
The DNA here is from genome assembly GCA_903869825.1 of uncultured bacterium. Lineage (GTDB taxonomy): Bacteria > Patescibacteriota > Minisyncoccia > Phycocordibacterales > UBA9973 > UBA9973. The sequence continues at coordinate 10,244 of CAIQAL010000013.1, read as the reverse complement.
AAAAGAATCAAAGCTTAAAATGAAGAAAAGTGCTCTAAAGCGAATGGTAAAAAGAAAAGCAAACGACAAACTTCGAAAATTAGGAAAAATAAAATAAGATATGAGAGAGAATTTTTCTATCGTTAACAAAACTAAAGGCAGGCTGCCAAGCTTGCCTTTTACCTTAATAAAAGAAGATATCTTGGGGATTTCTTACTCACTTTCATTGGCTTTTATTGAAAAAAATAAAATGAGGGAATTAAACAAGAAATACCGAGGACTCAATAAAGCAACCAATATTCTCTCTTTCCCCCTCTCGAGGAATAATGGCGAAATTCTGATTTGCCCAAACATAGTTAAAACAGAAACCAAAAAATTTGACCGCAGTTTTCGAGAATTGCTCGGCTTTTTAGTTATCCACGGATGCCTACATTTGAAAGGAATGCAACATAGTAGTAGAATGGAGAAAGAAGAAGAAAAATATGATCAGAAATATTTCGGTCGGCATTGATATAGGAACTTCCACCGTGCGAGTAGTAGTGGGAGAATTTTTGAAGGGTGAAAAATACCCTAAGATTATTGGCATGGGAGAAACTGAATCAAAAGGTGTTCGTCACGGATATATTGTTCACCCGAATGAAACTATTGCTTCTTTAAAAATTGCCCTCTCCCTTGCTGAAAAAACTTCCGGCATAAAAATACGTCGCGCTTTTGTTTCTGCAAGCAGTGTCACTGTCCGTTCAGAAATCGGAAGTGGGAATGTGGTCATTTCAAAAGCGGATGGTGAGGTAACCAATCTAGATTTGGAAAAAGTTTTGGAAGAAAGTGAAAAAAATCTGAATCTAATAAATAAAAAAGTCATTCACGCTTTCCCTCTTTCATACAAACTTGATGGAAAGGAAATAACTGGCCGACCGCAAGGGATGCACGGAAATAAGCTTGAAATAAAGGTTGTTTTCATTACTTGTTCTACCCAACATTTGGACGATCTACTTGAAGTCGTCACTGAAGCAGGAATTGAACCAATCAATGTGATTGCCTCCCCTATCGCTGGTAGCCAAATTGCTCTAACTGAACGCCAAAAGATTGTCGGCTCGGCATTAGTCGACATCGGTTCGGAAACGGTATCTTTGTCGGTTTTTGAAAACAACGTGGCAATTTCAGTTTTCACTTTTTCAATCGGCTCCACTGACATCACAAACGATATCGCGCTTGGATTAAAAATTTCTTTGGAACGTGCTGAAAAATTAAAATTGGAAAATGATTCCGGTGAACACTCAAAGAAAAAATTAACCGAAATAGTTGAAGCTCGACTTTCAGACATCTTCGAGCTAATCGAAAATCATTTAAAGAAAATAAGACGAAACGAGCTTTTACCAGCAGGAATTGTTTTCACGGGTGGTGGTTCAAATATCACCGGATTAGAAGAATTATCAAAACAAATATTGAAACTTCCTTCTAAAATTGGTTCGACTGAAATGTTCGGTAGCAATAAAACCAAACTTCGTGACCCTTCTTGGTTTGTTGCACTCGGGCTTTTGGTATTTTCAAAAAATAATGAAAACTACGTCGAAGGCTCACTCTCAAATATGTGGAAGGACTTAAAATCTGCTTTAAAATCAAGCTTCAAGCAACTAATGCCTTAAGGGTCATTCTGTACGAGTTAATGCTAATTTTTAAAAAAAACAAAAAATTTTGCTTTTTTTTGTTTTTGTATTATATTAACCATAGAAGAGTTATCGACTTTATTATAACTTAACTCCGGCTAACCCCCCGGAAACCCGACCAAAAATCGGACATAAAAGATATGCCAAAAGTAAATCCAATAATAGAAACCTTCGCCCGCATCAAAGTAGTTGGCGTCGGAGGTTCCGGAAAGAATGCACTGAACCATATGATTAGCTCAAAAGTAAAAGGAGTGGAATTTATTTCAATGAATACCGACACTCAAGATTTGCATCACTCCCTCGCAGAAAAAAAAATTCACATCGGGAAAAATCTGACTAAAGGTCTAGGAGCCGGAATGGATCCGGAAGTCGGACGTAAAGCAGCTGAAGAAACTAAATCAGAAATTCAAGACGTGATCAAAGGTTCTGATATGATTTTTATCGCTTGTGGAATGGGAGGAGGTACCGGTACTGGTGCAGCCCCAATCGTGGCTCGTGCCGCAAAAGAACAAGGAATTCTTACTGTCGGAGTGGTTACTAAACCATTTTTCTTTGAAGGAAGCCATCGAATGAAAATAGCGGAAAAAGGAATCGAGGAACTAGCAAAAGAAGTTGATGCTATAATCATTATTCCCAACGATAAATTGCTCCAATTAGCCGACAAGAACACGAATTTTAAAGATGCTTTTGCCACTTGTGACGAGGTGTTACGTCAAGCAGTAGAAGGTATTTCTGACTTAATCACTACTCCAGGTATCATTAACGTTGACTTTGCTGATATCCGTGCGATCATGTCTGACGCAGGAAGCGCTTTGATGGGTATCGGTTCTGCTTCAGGCGAAAAGCGAGCCGAGAAAGCAGCACTTATGGCAATCAATTCCCCTCTGCTTGAAATTTCAATTAACGGAGCAAAAGGAGTGTTGTTCGCAATTTCCGGCGGAGATGATGTCACTATTCACGAAATTCAGGAAGCAGCAAAAATTATTACCGAATCTATCGACAAAGATGCGAAAGTTATTTTTGGAACTATCCTTGATGAAAAATTAAAAAAGGGAGAATTAAAAGTTACCGTCATCGCTACTTCTTTCCCGGCTGACGCTCCGCGCAAAAGTCTTTTCAATGGGACATTGAACTTGGGTCAAACATTGGCAAAAGATGAAGCTCCTCAGATGATTAAAAAAGAAATTCACAATACTATCCAAAGTTCAAACTTAAATTTGAACAATGATTTTCTTAAAAAAATCGAGAGAAAAGAAGTAAAAGTTGAAGCAAAAGTAGAAACGAAACCCGAACCGATAGAAGAGATAATTATTGATGACGAAACTGATGACTGGAGTGCCGTTCCTGCATTCTTAAGACGTAATAAAAAATAAAATTTGACACTAGGTGTATAATAGAGTTATGACTCATGATTTAATAATTATCGGCGGAGGGCCTGCAGGCGCAGCGGCCGCTGTGTATGCCTCTCGGAAACGCCTAAATACTTTGTTTATAACCTCCGAATTCGGTGGGCAATCTGTCGTGTCTGAACAAATCTTTAATTGGATCGGAACTACTTCACTCTCCGGGACTGAATTAGCTGAAAATTTCAAAAAACATGTTCTGGCAAACGCTGATGAAATAATGAGTGTTATAGAAGGCAACCGAGTCATCGAGGTCGTAAAAAACGGCGATTCCTTTTTAGTAAAAACAGACGACGATAAAGAATTTGAAACCAAAACAATTTTGATTGCAACCGGCAGTAACCGTAGAAAATTAGAAGCGAAAGATGCCAATAAATTTGAAAACAAAGGACTCACTTATTGTGCTTCTTGCGACGGTCCCCTTTTTGCTGATATGGACGTGGCAGTTATCGGTGGAGGGAACGCGGGGTTCGAGTCAGCAGCCCAACTACTTGCTTACTGTAAAACAGTGACTCTCATAAACAGAAGTGAAAAATTCCGCGCGGATGAAATCACAATTCAAAAACTTTCGGAAAATCCTAAATTAAAAATAATCAAAAATGTGGATATCTTGGAAGTCACCGGAGATAAAATGGTAAATGGATTAATCTTAAAAGACAAAACTTCAGGTGAAGAAAAAACTCTGGCTCTTTCGGGGATCTTCGTGGAAGTAGGACAAATTCCGAACACCGACTTCATAAAAAGTCTTGTACCGCTTGATAAAATAGGCAGAGTGATGATTGATCCTTGGACCGGAAAAACCGAAACTCCAGGCATTTGGGCAGCGGGAGATTGCACTAATATTCTTTATCATCAAAACAACATTGCGGCTGGTGATGCCGTCCGTGCTCTCGAAGATATTTATTTAGCAATCAAAGCGAGATAGTTTAGTCTCTAAAATAACAAATAAAAAAATATATGGAAGACGAAGAATTATACGACTCATTCACAAAAAAAGAAATGGAAGAACTTTCCTCTGAAGCAAAAGAGCGTTGGGGACACACAACTGCTTATCAAGAATCAGAGAAAAAGATGCGAAGCATAACCAAGGAGCAAATGGATGTTATAAAAAAAGAAGGCGATGAAATTTCTAGAAAAGCAGCGGTGTTGGTAGGGAGTGATGTGAGAAAACAAGAAGTACAAACAGTGATAGCCCTGCACTACAAACACCTTTCTAACTTCTATACTCCAAGTAAAGAGATGTATAAAGGATTGGCTGAGATGTATATAGCTGATACCCGATTTACCCAACACTTTGAAAAATATAAAGTGGGTCTCGCGCAATTTATGCACGATGCAATGATTGCATTTATTGAGAATAAATAAGTTAATAAAAAACACATATTCTAGATATGTGTTTTTTATTAACTTGCGGGGAGTGTGGTGTGAAGTTGGAACCAGTTTATTGGAAAATAAAGATAAAATAGATTGTTATAGTTCTATTTATCGTGCAATGCCAAGCATATAGCCAACTAGCAACAAAATTAATCCTGCAATAATCTGTATTAATAATGTGCCCTTATTCTCATCCCAAAAATCATTTAATGAACCACGGTGATTAAAAGATACTTGGGAATGGTATTTTGTATCATTATATGCAATAAGAGAATAAATACAAATTACTCCGATACTGGCTAACATGTAAATTTTTGGATCAATTAATTTGGAATACAGTAAAACACTAAACAATAAAATTGAAATGACCATAAAAAATACACCAAATCCAAAGGTCAAAACAAAAGAAAATAATCCAAGTTTTGCTGATTTTTTTATACATTTATCAATTTTCCAAAAAATTCCCGCAGATTCATTATCACTATCAGAACTATAAAGTGCCATCGCATTTCCTGATACGTCAACAGAGATATGGGGCTGATGTGATGTTAATTTTAATATTTTTGGCAAAATACCATTTCTTTCTTTTACTAATTCTTCTATAGAATCATACTTATAATCTTCGGTTACAATTTCTATTGTTGTAGATTTTTCCTTAAGAGTAGTTTCAATAAAATCCAAATCTTCTCTATATAAGACTGTGGGGTGATACTTTTTATATAATGATTTTTCAATTTTTTTCATGATTTTATTATATCAAATCTTACACATTTTGCGGAGACGGTGAGATTTGAACTCACGATCGAGTTTCCCCGATGCCGGTTTTCGAAACCGGTGCCTTCAACCACTCAGCCACGTCTCCAATACATTAAATCTAGCATTTTTTGCGATTTTTTCAAAAAATGTTATTATGTGAAAGTTGTCTTTTTTAAGATAACTTATGGCCCTATCGTCTAACGGTTAGGACATCGGCTTTTCAAGCCGGTAATTCGGGTTCGATTCCCGGTAGGGTCACACGGTCGTGCTAGCACGAGGAGCTTATTTATAAGGGATATTTTACTTCTTATCATAGAAACGCGAAATTATGGTAAAATTATTAAATGGAAAATAAATCTTTTGATAAAATAATCAATCAACATCTTTCTATTGAAAAGAATTCTGAAAAAGCAAATCTAAATTTAGAAGAGATGGAAGAAATTGCTCAGGAAAAAATGAGCAGACTTTTTTCCGATAATTTTAAGACTTTTGGTGTTAGGTTTGTAAATATTAGTGAATATCAAAAAATTTTAGAAACTGGAAAATTTGATGGAGAAGTATATGTTTACGGGGAAAAAGGTGATTTAATCAATTATTCATTTAAAGAATGGTTCGATTCACATTTTAAGGAGGATAAGGGGGGTAAATCATTTGACTCTATGGCAAGAGAGCACACAAAATGGGACACAACTTCTGAGCCATTAGGATATAGAGACATAATAGCCTCCCTTGTTGAAAATTCACCTAAAGAAAATCGTCTAAAAGAAATCGCTCAAAATTTACTAAAAAAGAGAATTCCAGTAATTCAATTTGCTACCAATGATTATAATCCACAAGAGAAAGAAGAACTCGAAAAAGAACTTCTCGAAAATGTTTCAAGGGAGACGTTAGAAAAGGCTAAGAATCTTTGGAAGAGTAATGAAAATTTTCGTCAAAGTTGGGGATTTACAAGTTTTTGGTCAGAAGTAAATGAAATTAAGGAGGACAGGCCACGTATTTTAACACCAAATTCATTCGATAATTTAGAGGAGAAATTACCAGTGCCCAGATTAGCAGAAAAATATTTTTTAAAATATGATATAGAACTTAGGTTCGGCGAAGAAAATTTAAAGATAGTCCATGAGTTTATACAAAATCCAGAAGAATATATATCTTCACAAGAAAATAGAAGGAAGCTTTATCATGCAATTTTATATTCACCAACAGAAAAAACTGATCAATTATCAAGACCATACCATATGCTTCTTATCTTTGATGATAAAGAATTTAATTTTAAACCCCAAGGTTCATTTGTAAGTTACCAAGAATGGGCCAGATTCCCTCACGATAAATCTCAAGAGATTTATTATAAAGGACTCCTTGGTGCAATTTCTCTCATGCCTAATAAGGAAATAAACGAAAAGATGCTAGAGATTGAAAAGATTTCAATAAGTAAAGATTTATCCCACCCGATATTTGATAGTTCAGGTAGAGTGAAGTGGCCCAAAAAAGACCAGAAATAATTTATTATGAGTCTTGTTATCAACAGGAAGTATATCAATTATGCAAAGTGAAACAAAAAATTGTCAGAACTGCAAAAAAGACTTTAATATAGAGTCAGATGATTTTTCGTTCTACGAGAAAATAAAAGTTCCTCCACCAACTTTTTGTCCAGAGTGTAGATATATCCGTCGCCTATTAGATAGAAATGAATATAATTTATACAAAAGAAAATGTGACGCAACGGGAGAATTAATAATTTCTATTTATAGACCAGATGTACCATTCCCAGTTTATAAACAAGATTGTTGGAAGTCTGATTCTTGGGACGCTTTAGAGTATGGTCGTGATTTTGATTTTTCTAGGCCGTTTTTTGAACAATACGAAGAGCTTCGTATTGTTGTCCCACATCTTGCAATGGTTAATCACAGTAGTGTAAATAGTGAATATACAAATCAATCTCAGAATAACAAAGATTGCTACATGCTCGTAACTAGTGGTTCTAATGAAAAATGTATGTATGGAAGCTGGTGCCAAGGGAGTTGTTATTTCTTAAGTGATTGTTACATGGCTGAGAAAAGTGAGTATTGTTATGAATGCATCGATATTTCTAAATGTTCTAATTGCGCATGGGTAAATACTTGTGCTGATTGTGTTAATGTTTATTTCTCAAGTGATTGCAGAGGTTGCACTGACTGTTTTGGTTGTATAGGTTTAAGAAATAAACAGTATTACTATTTTAACGAAAATCTTGGAAAGGAAGAATATAATAAAAGATTTAATAAATCAAAGTTGAGCAGAACTTTTATAAAAGATTCCAAAGAAAAATTTTTAAAATTTAAAACTAATATTCCTGTTAAATATTATCATGGTTTCCAAATTCAAAATTCTTCTGGGGACTATTTACAGAATACCCAAAGAGCTAAATATGCATTTAATTGTCGAGATAATAAAGATACCGCTTATATGCAAGATGCTTGGGATAAAACTGAGGATTGTCTCGATTGCACTGAAATAATTGTTGGTCAATTATCTTACGAAATTCAAGGTGTTGAAATTCCAAATAGGTCAATGGTTATCAGAAGTTGTTTTAATACAATTACCGATTCATATTATTGTGATATGTGTTTTGGAACTCAAGATTGTTTTGGTTGTTTTGGAACGAGAAGCAAAAAATATTGTATTTTAAACAAACAATACTCAAAGGAAGAATATTTTAAATTAAAAGAAAAAATTATTGAACATATGAGAGAAACCAAAGAGTGGGGAGAATATTTTCCCAGTTCTGTATCACCATTTGCTTATAATGAATCAATGGCTCAAGATTATTTTCCTCTAACAAAAGAAGAAGTGGCAAGTAAGGGTTATTCTTGGTATGAAAGGGAACCTCGTGATTATGGAATCACCTTGTCTTCAAATGATTTACCAGAAACTTTTAATGAAATAAAAGATAATATTGTTGATGAAGTAATACAATGTTCTTCTCAAAATTCACAAGGACAAACAGAAAAATATACATTGTGTACAACTGCTTTTAAAGTGACACCACTTGAGCTTACCTTATATAAAATGCTTAATTTACCAATACCAGATAAATGCTTTCCTTGTCGTAGGCAAGATAGGTTTACTTTACGTAACCCACGTAAACTCTGGCACCGTTCTTGTATGCATGAAGGATGTACTAATGAATTTGAGACTTCTTACTCGCCTGAGCGACCGGAGATTATTTATTGTGAATCTTGTTACCAACAAGAAGTATATTAATATGGGATCACAATCAAAAACTTGTCAGAATTGTAAAAAAGACTTTACTATTGAGCCAGATGATTTTTCTTTCTATGAAAAAATGAAAGTAGATATCCCAGATTTTTGTCCAAGTTGTGGCTTAAGTAGATTAGCTGCATTGCGAAATGAACGAATTGTGTACTGGAAAAATTGTCAAAAATGTGACAATAAAACAATGTCTCTATATCACCCTGATTCACCATATGTCGTTTATTGTCATGATTGTTGGTGGGGTGAAGAATGGGATGGTTCACAGTTTGGTCAAAAATATGATCCAACCATGCCATTAATTAAACAAATCAATAATCTTCAAAAAAATGTTCCTAGAGAAGCTCTAATTATTTTAAATTCAACTAACTGTAATTATGGAAACAATGTTCGAGATTCAAAAAATTGTTTCTTTACGTTTTTAGTTTCAGATTCAGAAAATATTTTATATTCAATGTTCACAGTTTCTAGTAAAGATTGTATGGAAAATCATAAGATTGTTGAAAGTGAATTTGTTGTTCACTCTTTAGATATTACAAAATGTTATAAATCTGCTTATCTTCAAGATAGTTCAGATTGTTCGTTTTGTTATTTTAGTTTTGATTTAAAAAACTGTAATAATTGTATCTTTAGTTATAACCTACGTAATAAATCATATTGTATCTATAATCAGCAGTTAACTAAAGAAGAATATCAAAAAGAGTATGATAAGATTTTTAATGGAAGTTTCCAAACATTATTAGAATCAATTAAAAGATTTGAAGAAATAAAAATTAAGGCTATCCACAGATTTGCATCTATTTTAAAATCAACAGATGTTACTGGTAATTATTTACAAAACTGTGGTAAAAGCAGATTATGTTTTGATGGGGTAGAAAGTCAAGATGTAAGATATGTAGCAAATATACTGCATTCTAAAAATACATATTTTAGTTATGCTATTGGTGTCCAACCTACAGAATTTATTTTTGGAAGTGCTGTAATTAAAGGTGGTTCAATGATAAAAAATTCTTTCAATCTTTCCTATTGTACATTCTGTACATGGTGTGACAGTATGGTTTCGTGCAATAATTGTATTGCTTGTGTTGGTCTTAAGAAAAAAGAATACTGTATTTTAAACAAGCAATATACAAAAGAAGAATATAATAAAATATTGAAACAACTAGAAGAAAAAGGTGAATTGGCTTCATTTGTAGGACCAGAATTTAGTACTTTTGCCTATAATGAAACCGCTGCCTTTGATCATTATCAAATTGGCAAAGAAGAAGTTTTAGAAAGAGGATATAATTGGCAAAATGACATACCTTTTACAACAGGAAAAGAAACCCTCAAAACAATAGACATGGCAGATAATATTAAAGATATTAATAATAATATTTTAGAGGAAATTCTTATTTGCAATAAATGTCAAAGAAATTATCGAATTGTTCAGGAAGAATTAAGGTATTTGAAAGAATTTATGTTACCACTACCAAGAGAATGTCCACAGTGCCGTATGGCTTTTCGTAGAAATTCTCGTCTTCCTTTCAATCTTTGGCATCGTTCTTGCATGAAAGAAGGTTGTATCAATGAATTTGAAACCCCATATTCTCCTGATAGACAAGAAATTGTGTATTGTGAAAAATGTTACCAACAGGAAGTGTATTAACAATTATTTTTTATCTTCTAAAATTTTAATCTCTTTATTACTCAATAATATTTTGCTTTTTAGACACCCCAGCAATTCTCTTTTCTCAACCATAGCTCCCTCTCTAAGTACATGCTTGGCATAATTTCTAATATCAACATCAGAAGCTTTAACTTTCTCATCTTT
>CAIQAL010000012.1 GCA_903869825.1 uncultured bacterium | reverse complement strand
GTGGATATCAACAAAAAATTTGTGGTCTTTTCTGTTCGAGATATGGAAGACGAGCTTAAACCAGTAGCGATGTATATCGTAATGCATTATATTTGGACCGCTGTCCGAAAAAACCTTAAGAAAAGGCTCTTGGTGGTGGACGAGGCTTGGTGGATGATGAAATCAGAAGATACTGCTTCATTCCTTTACTCAATGGCAAAACGAGGCAGAAAATATTATCTCGGTCTTTCGACCATTACCCAAGATGCGGCAGACTTTATGAAGTCTCCTTATGGAGTACCTATCATTACCAACTCTTCAATTCAACTTCTTTTAAAACAGTCCCCGACAACCATAGACATCTTGCAAAAAACCTTCAATTTAACAGATGAAGAGAAATATTTACTTCTTGAGTCCGGAGTTGGAGAGGGTATATTTTTTGCCGGACTGAAACACGTAGCAATAAAAATCATTTCTTCTTATACTGAAGACCAAATCATCACTTCCGATCCATCTCAAATACTTTCAATCAAAAAAGAGAAGGATAATATGGAAAACGCAAGCAAATAACAGTGACTATTATAAGTTAAATGCTATAATATAAGTATGTTGAAAAGAAGTTTTATTGCTCTCCTGGTGGTGTTTTGTGTGTTTTTTGCGTTTCGAGCAAGCGCCGAAATTGGGAGTGGTGATATTGTCCTTACCGTTAATCCTAGTTATCCAAAGGCAAACCAATCCGTTACGGCAACTCTTTCAAGCTTCAGTACCGACTTGAATGCTGCCCGAATTACCTGGACAATAGATGGGGAAGAAATGTTAAGCGGAGTTGGAAAAAAAACTTTTTCTTTCAATGTTGGTGCCACTGGGTTTGCAACAAATCTAGAAGCAAAAATTGAAACATTGAGTGGTTCGGTAATTAGTAAAAAAAGCAGTATCTTACCGACGGACATTGATATGCTCTGGGAAGCGTATGACACATATTCACCTCCTTTTTATAAAGGAAAAACCTTGGCCCCGGCAGAGGGAATGATAAAAGTGGTTGCTTTTCCTAATGCCCAAAATATTGCCGGCTTCAATTATAAATGGAAACTTGACGGTACAATGAAAACTGAAGCTTCCGGTTACGAAAAAAATTATTATATTTATAAAAACAGTTATTTGGAAGACAAAAACATTATTACCACAAACGTTTCCGACTTGTTTGGAAACGGGATAGGTTTGGGTTCCATCACGATAACGCCAGTTACCGAACCAAAGGTACTTTTTTATCGGAAAGACCAAAAGATAGGAGTAAATTGGGATAGCGCTCTTATGGATAATTTTTCGATCAACCCGGCGGGAGATACTATCGTAGCTGAGCCCTATTTCATTTTTCCAAGAGACTTGGGTTCAAAAAATATTTCTTTTAAATGGTTATTAAACGGAGAAGATACTCCACTCCAAAACCCTATAAACAACCTATCCGTAAAGCTTGTCAGCGGAAAGTCTGGGACAGCAAACATTAAAGTGATTATTAATAACACCAAAACTCTCTTCGAGAGTGTCACAAAAGAATTAAATGTTGGCTTCTAAAAAAATTAAAAACCTAACATACCTTCTGTCTTTGCTCCTTTTAGTTTTTTTTATATCTCCAATTAAGATAACAAGGGCCGGAGACGTTCAAGCAATAGAAATCGTTTCACCTCAAAATAACACCGTTTCGGCCACTCTAGACTCTTATAAATTTAGTTTAACTTATAAAGTTTTACCTGTTTCAGGCCAACCCGCAATAGATGCTATAGTCTTTACTGCTAAAATAGACGACAAGCTTCATCAAATAAGGCCAGGTAGCCCTGCCGCCACCCCAACCGATGCATTATATGTAGTGAATAAAACAAAAGATGCAAATACTATTGGAAAAACTTTTACTGTAAATTGGGAAGATTTTAATCCGGCTCCTTCCCCAGACGCTGGGATATATTCTTGGAGTCTTTCTGACTATTACACAAAAAAAGTTTACGGTAATGGTAGTTTCGTTTTTAAAAAGCATGAAATACCGACTGATGCTGGATGGTACTATATTCTCAAATACAAACATACAAATTCTCCTGCCTATTTCTTTGTCGTTTCAGGACCAGACTATAGTAAAAGTGAAAAATCCTGTAACGATGACAAAATATCAGTTTTAGCGAAAGATAAAGAAGCAATCGCAGAGTCTCCTCTTGGAGATTGTCAAAATTATCCCGACGGTAGACCTGAAACTCCAGAAGACACAAGTCCAGAAGCCTCAACTGACACAACCTATACCTTGCTTCAACCCTTAGGAGATTTTTCCAAAATAGACACCTTGCCGAACGAAGCCACAAATCCGTGTCCTTTTGGTAATTACTTCAACATTATGTTTAAGATTTTTCTTGGAGTGTGTGCTGTACTCGCAATGATTATGATTGTTTGGGGTGGTGTCCAATATATGACGAGTGACCTCGCCACTTCAAAAGAGGAAGGGAAGAAGTATATGACTAATGCCATCCTGGGGCTTCTTCTTGCCTTAGGTGCTTTTGCAATCTTAAATACTTTGAATCCAGACTTACTAACAATCTGCTTAAACAATATGAAACCCGTTACTATAACAATCGATGAAACTGGACAAGAATATAGACTCTCTCAAACCCAAAAAACAGATACTAAATTTAAAAGGACTAGTTATTATGCAAAAATAAAAACAATTTCTGCCCAGCACAATATTCCACCTTGTTTGTTGCAAGTAGCAATTCAAAGAGAGTCAGGGGGGGTTGAAAAACTTGTCGGCCATGATGAAAACGTCGCAAATGCCGGAATAAGATCCCGAAGAGATTTTATTTCCTCGGGGTTAAAGTACAACAAAAGCACCTTTGCCCCTGGAACCAAAACTGACCCCAGGATAACTCAGTCAAGTTTTAAAAATGATAAGGATTGGGGAAATACTATTTTTTCAGCTTCAAATCCTACAGCGTCCGACCTCGGAATAGATTGGAGGTTTTCTCATTCTATTGGATTATTTGGTGTAACTTTTGGCCCTAATAATTTACCACCTGCTGGGGCAAAAGAACTGTTAAATAATCCGGATAAAGACATCCAAAGAGCTGCCGACATAATGACAAATTTTTATAACCAGTGTAATAAAAATATTGAGAATACTTGGAGAGCCTACGGTTCAGGAAGCTGCAATGGAGGGCAAGGTAAACCTGCCTCCTCTTTTATAAATATAGAGGCCCCACTAAGAACAGGTCTGTATAATCAGTGCGTAACACAAGATAATTAATCTTTATGTCAAAAATAAAAATCATTTTAATAACAATCTTCCTGGGGATAATTTTAATTATTGTTTTTAGTTTTTTTGTTTTTAACAAAACCACCCCGGCCCAAATAGGGGATACGAATGGCACAAACTTCTTCTCAAAAATTTTTCCATTCGGAAAAAGTAAAACTAACACCAGCCAAGACGGAAAAGTAACAGACGTTTCTGGTTATATCCCTACAGCTGAGAGTATCACCGCAAAAGAAAAGCTCACAAAGGTTTCAAGCATGCCGATCGCAGGATATGGAACTTTTATGAAAGAAAGGTACGAAGTAACAGCTCCTGTGACCCCACCAACTGCCCCTGAAGATACCACAACAAACATCCCTCAGAAGGAAACAAAAACTACTACAGTCACCACTCCTCCCGCTTCTCCATTAACTGAATTTGTTCCCGCCGTAAGATACGTGGAAAGAGCCACTGGAAATGTCTACCAAACCCTCGCTGAGGAGATAAATGAAACTAAAATTAGCACGACGGTTGTTCCCCAGGTTTACGAGGCTTATTTGGGGAATAATGCCGAAACAGCAACCCTCCGCTACTTAGGGGACGATAATCAGACTATCGAAACTTTCATAGATATCTTGCCTAAAGAAATACTAGGAGGAGATTCTACTCAACCAGCAACAATTGCTGGATCATTTTTACCTGAAAATGTTACTACTATGAGTATGTCCCCAGACTCCTCATCAATTTTTTACATCTATAAAAGTGGTAACGGCGTAATAGGGTCTACTTCCCTAGATTCTGGAGACAAAAAAAACCAAATATTCACTTCCTCTTTCACTGAATGGCTTTCGGCTTGGCCAAACGATAGAATGATCACAATTACCACCAAACCTTCTTCGCAAGTACCTGGTTATATGTATTCGATAGACCCAGCCAGCAAAAAAATGAAAAAACAATTAGGCGGAATAAATGGATTGACGACTTTGACAAGTCCTAATGGAAAATTGATACTTTATGGTAATAACAATTTGGAATTAAGAGTCTACAACGTAGATGCCTCAAACTCTGTTTTGTTCGGAATCAAAACTTTGCCTGAAAAATGCGTCTGGGCGCTCGATAATATTAATATTTACTGTGCTGTGCCAAACTTTATTGATGGAATAAACTATCCCGATTCCTGGTATCAAGGAGAAACTACTTTTTCCGATCAAATTTGGCAAATAAACACTGAAAATGGGAACACCACGATGCTTGCCGACCCAACCCAATTTGAAAAAGGAGAAGACATTGATGGAATAAAACTTTCCTTAGATAACTCAGGAAAATATCTCTTTTTTGTAAACAAGAAAGACTCAGCCCTTTGGGAACTAAACCTAGAATAAATAAAAACCCCTGGTTTTGGGGTTTTTAAATCTTTAGATTGTTCCGATATACTTTATGACTACTCTGCGGTAAGGGCCTTCTCCGGTAGATTCTGTTTTGAGATCAGTCGCTTCTGATAAAAATTCATGAACAATTCTTCGGTCGAAAGCGGTCATCGGGTCAACCTCAATATTTGATTTAAAGTATCTAGCACGCTCTGCCATCATGTGTGCTATCGCATGTATCCCTTCCACTCGTTTCCTTTGAAAACCATTGATGTCGATTAAGATAGAAGCATTGGTTGGAGCTTCAGAAGTCGTTTCAAGATTTTGTTTGACTTCTACTATTCTTTTTACTAAGTGGTTAAGTGCCGAAAGTGCTTCCCCGTTTCGCCCTAAGAAAAAGTGAGGTTGATTTACTTCAACGGAATACCAGGTTGTTTTTCCTCCTTCTTCCCTAACTTCGATCTGTTGTACAGAAACAGTGGTTTTTTCAATCAATTCTTTTATTAAATTTTGTATCTCTTCTTTTTTCATACGTTTATTTTTGGATTACAAGTAAATTCTTTTTTTTCTTGGCATAAATCTGCTGACCTATCGCAAACACATTACTAGTTATCCAATATAATGCAACTGCCCCAGAGACACTATATCCAATGAAAGCAACGATCAAAGGAAAAACATATCTCATTTGCATGTTCATACTTTTAGAGAAACTATCCTGGAATGACTCTTTGTCAGTATTAGATAGAGCTGGTTTCGGCATATAAAAAGCTTGAAAAAATTGAGAAACCCCAGCCAGTATTGCTAAAATCCAAATATGATTTTTGGCAATATTAAGTACTCCCAAGAAATTCATATTACTGGTTGCTGGAGCATGAACAAAAGAATAAAGATTAGCTGGGTTAAAAGATAATCCTCTGATAAAAACATAGTAGAGTGCAAAAATAATAGGAATTTGAATCAAAACCAAAAGACAACCAGAGAAAGGATTAGTTTTATATTTTTTATAAAGCTCAAAGGTCTGTTTTGCTTGTTCTTCTTTACTAGCGCCGCTATTCTTTATCTTTTTAAGCTCCGGATTCAATAAATTCATTTTTGCTTGGCTTTCAATCGAGCGTTGAGAGAGGGGGAAAAGAGCAGCTTTCACTAAAATAGTGACTATAATAACAGCAATTCCAACATCTCCACCCGGAATTATTGAGACAAAAAATGCCAAAATATTTAATAGTGGCTGATATAGAACAATATTCCAAATTTGACCTAACATTTCTTTATCTTATATCAAAAAATCAAAAAAAGCTACTTAAGCGGGTCAAAATGATTTTTCTGCCAGGGGTGGCATCTCCAAATCCGCTTCGCGCCCAATATTGCCCCTTTTAACGCTCCATATTTTTCGATGGCTTCTTTTGTGTACTCTGAGCAGGTCGGAAAAAAAACACAACTCGGTTTTTTGAGCGGTGAAATTCTTTTTTGATAAAAATCAATGAATTTTATTAAAAATGATTTTAATTTCATTTTCTAGGTTTTTTATTGGACTAAATTTTTTGGTTTTTCTTCCCCCAAAAACCTGCATACTTTTTTTCCCAAAAATGAATGCCCCCAGTATCCCAGAAGGGAAGCGGCCAAGGTATTTTTCTAAGACAGAATATCCTCTTCTTCTAAGCTGGTTCCGGCCAACCGCTTTTTTAGAAACAGCTTTCGGGGCAATAAAACTAACCCGGGTCGAGGATTCTTTTTCCTTACAATTTATATATTTAAAACTCAAATTATCAGAAAATATTACTTTCCCTTGTTTAAATATTTTATCTATTCCAACTTTATTCGTTCGATTTTTTTTAGGCAGCATCTTTTCTCGCCCTTAGTGTCTGGCTAAACAGAAATTTTTGCTCTTCCTTTTCTTCTTCTTGCCGTGAGCACCTTTTTACCATTTTTTGATTTAGACCTAACCAAAAAACCGTGAGTTTTAGCTCTTTTTCTTTTGTTTGGTTGATATGTTTGTGACATGAGAGTAGTATATAACATTATTAACAGTTTATCAACATGGTTAATAAGACTTTCAATGTCTTCTATTTATCATAGTATAGTATAATTCGAAATAAGAAACCTTTAAATTTCCGAAAAAAATAATTTTTATTAATTAAGCTCTCCTTATAAATGGATACAAAACAACTTTGGAAGAATTGCCTAGCCGAAATTGAAACCAGTGTTTCAAAAGCTAATTATAGTACCTGGTTTAAAAATACCTCTATTTTAAAGGAAGAGTCAGGGGTGGTGTATGTAGCCGTTCCAAACGAATTTGTCCGAGATTGGTTAAAAAATAAATACCACAAGCTTATAACCAAGACAATTGCTGATACTTACGAAAGTATGCGTGCGGTTGAATATACCATCACCAAGATTGAATCAATAAAACAAGAATTACCTCAGACAAGCGAAATTCCTCAAATGAAACAAGAGCTTCCTTTGAAGGACCTTTATATCAACCCGGATGATAATTTAAACCCTCGTTACCACTTCAACTCCTTTATCGTGGGAGGTTTCAATGAGCTCGCTTATGCCGCTTCTCAAGCGATAATAGAAAGCCCGGGGACAAAATACAACCCATTTTTTGTTTATGGAGCTACTGGGTTGGGAAAAACCCACTTAATTCAAGCAGCCGGAAACGCAATTAAAGAAAGATATCCAAATAAAAAGGTTCATTACCTCACCTTGGAAAAATTTGCTACTGATTTTATTAATTCCCTTCAAAACAACAAAGCTAACTCTTTTAAAGAAAAATATCGAAAATATGATCTATTAATTATAGATGATATCCAATTTATCGGCAAAATGGAAAAAATTCAAGAAGAACTTTTCCATACATTCAATACTTTTTACGAAAACAACAAACAAATTATCTTTTCTTCAGACAAACACCCAAACTACATTCCGGAACTTGCAGATCGTTTAAAATCTAGGTTTGCTGCTGGAATGATTGTTGACGTAACGGAACCAGAGTATGAATCTCGATTGGCTATCTTAAAAGTAAAATTAAGAGAACACAATATTGAACTAGACCAAGATATTATGGAATATATTGCCTCAAATATTAGAGGAAATATCAGAGAATTAGAAGGAAGTTTAAACACTATTGTTTGCCAATACCGCTTGAAAAACAAGGCTCTTTCTGTCTCAGAGGTAAAAAACCTATTAAAAAATAGTATGCGGCCAAAGAAAAATGTATCAATAAAAGATGTGGTAAAGGTGGTTGGAGATTATTATAATTTAGAAGAGTCTTCAATTTATGAAAAAACCCGTAAAAAAGAAATAGTTAAAGCAAGGCAGATTGTTATGTTTTTACTTCGGGAAGATTTCAATGTTTCTTATCCTTTGATCGGTCAAAAACTAGGGGGGAAAGATCATACAACTGTAATTCATTCCTGTTTAAAAATTAAGAAAGATATCAAAGACGATCCACAGATTTTACAAGAAATAGAACAAATAAGAATTATGTTTAAATAGTTGTTAATAAACACCTTAAAAGAATAGAACAAGTGATAATGTTAATGGGGATAAAAAAACAAAAAAATAAAATTAAAAAGTAATTATAAAAACAATTAAAATTATCAGACTTAAAAACAAAGAATATTT
>CAIQAL010000011.1 GCA_903869825.1 uncultured bacterium | reverse complement strand
TCCATGCAATAACGTTATGTAATTGTTGGTGAGTTAAACAATCCCAAAAAGCGTAAGGCTTTTCTCCATAAAAGGCACTCCATGTTATGCGATCTTCAAAATAAAAAGCATCGGTAATTGAATTATCAGCAAGTTTGACTTGATATTTCCCTGAAGCGTTTGGTCGATACCTTTCTTCAATACTGATCCAATTTTCTTCCATTTATTCCTTCTTTGGGGGTTTTGGTAAAGGCATCCAGTAAGTGACTTTATCAAAATCTAATTCTTCAATTAGACCGCCTGCACAAGGGATATAAATTTCCCACGTATATTCACCAAAATTCCAATCGTCTTTATCTTGATTCTGAACTAAATAACCGACAACGCACACATCCTCTTTTGTAAAAAGAAGAAAATGAATTCCTTCATAGGCATCATCAACATTGTCCGATTCAACATAACTTAAAGGGGGGAGTCTGTCTTTGACACTAATCCAATTTTCTTTCATTTTGATTTCACAGACCCACTTTGATCGACTATATATTTATCTGTCCCTTGCACATGATGCACGCAAAAATTAAACGAGGTTAAAAATACTAGCGTTAGAAAAATTAACGAGATTTTTTTACGCATCGACTTTTTCCTTGTAGATAGCTTCCAACCTATAATATATCTGTAGGATATCGGGGTTTTTTGTCTCCTCGAATTTTTCCATCACTTCCTTTTTTAAGTTAGAGATTTTTTCGAAAAATTTACCGAGGTTAGGGCTGGCTGTATATGTTTTTTCTTCTTTCATTTAATCCTTGAATTTTGGAGGTTTTGGAAGGGGCATCCAATGGGTGTAATTTGAAACTTCATCTTGCCAAATGGGTTGGCCATCTAACATCCATGATAGGTAACTGATAATTATTTCGTCGGGTTCTGGTCTAAAGGTTAAAACTTCTTTGTGTTTTTCAGGTAATTTATCTTTAACGCTAATCCATTTTGACATTGCGTTTATTCCTTAAATTTTGATATGATGTATTTCCCGCCTATTTTTATAATCATCTTTCCAAATTCCCTAAAAATAACAATAATAAAAATAACGAGGAAGAGACTTTTTGTGTTCAACGTCTGATATCATATCTTATGGATTAATTAATTTATTGACATTCAAATTTGTTTTTGAAAACTAATTTTAATTATTTGTCAATATTTATTTTTCTTTCTGATTATAAATAATGCTATGTACAAATTTTATCGCTTCATCTTCAGAACCGCATTTAGCAATTTTGTGCTCTACTTGATTTTGACTTCTTCCATAAACGTTCCAAATGTCTAAATTATTCTTTGAAATGTATATTACAACAAAAGAATCTGAATTGACCCATGAATTATCAAAAGTACTTAACCACATCTCCTGCTTCCTTATCCTTTTTAAGACGTTCCTTAATTTCCTCGTAGATTTCATCTAGTTGATGATGAAAAAAATCCTTACAACTTTCAAATCTATGTTTACTTCCTTTTACAAATTCTTCTCCTGATTTAGTTATACAAACGGCCGCCAAAAAACTTAAAAAAGAATAATATACAACTGCAGGTGAATATTTTGTTAATGTTTCAGATATATCCTCTAAAAATTTTTTTGTTAATTCATCAAATTCAACAAATTTTTTTTGTTTTTCAAAAATGATATTTTTCATAGCAATAATTCTTTTTATGCAATAAATTTAATTTCATTTAATTGAAATAGAAATTCCGTCGTGCCAAGGATGTTTCCCTTTCAATGACTTTCGAGGTTTTTTTTCAAGCCAGCGTTTAGCTTCCTTCTCGAATTTTTCTTTATGAGGATAATTTGTCGTTGGGGTTTTTTCCGACATTGGCAAATTTCATCCAGTTTTTTGTTGTTTTACAGTCACGAGGTTTTTTATTTAGCCATTGCTCGCAACGCTCTTCGTATGTGTAGACCTTGGGATATTTATGACTTGGGTTTGTCGCCATTCTCAAATTCCTCATCTACAATTTCATGAGCGATTTTTCTTAATTCAGGTTCTTCTTTTTTTAGGGTCTGACAGCTAGCGAGGATTAATAAAAGAAAATAAATCATAATGTAGATGCCGATATTGTAGGGGTTACTGTAGGTTTATTTGACTGCACTTCGTCTACCACGTCCGTGGCTTGACCTTCTGTATGCACCATGGTTTGAGAGATAGTACAGCAGTTAAGCATTAGAATAAGCAAAAATAAAAACAACGAGGTTATACCAAAGGCATTAATTGTTTTCAAAAAAAACTTCCTATGTTTTCATCAAATCGTTAATCCATTCATCTAATACATGTAAAACTTTAGAGTGAATTTTTGAATCTATCATATATTGTATTACATCTTTTTCAAAAAATCTCCAAGACCCCGCAATTTTCATAGCGAATGGGAGTTTTCCTTTTTCTAATATTCTATAAATTGTTCTTAAGGAAATTTTCATCATTTTTAAAAGTTTTTCAGGAGTAATAACTTTATCACTAAAATAATATTTTATTTCATTACTTTTCTTGTAATGTAAAGTCCACATATCTTAACTCTTAATTTCTTTGTCAACGCATCTGAGAGGTTTTTTATCTCAAAATTCCTCATATCGAGAAGTTCCGCACAGTCCACAATTCAAAAAATCATTATAATTTAAATGTCCGCATGAAGGTTTAGGGCATTGCCATGTATTAGATGGGCTTCTACCCGACCGAACTAGAATTATTAAATCATTCGAAGGCTCGTTATTTTTTAAAACCTCCCAATAATCAACGTTATCGTATGCCCGTGGCTGCTCACTTATTTTACGTATTACGATTACACCGTTTGTATCAATGGGATTTTGCAAAACTTTCCATTCGTCATATTGAGTTTCCGCATTTAAAACTGCCATAAAAGCTAAAAAAAGTATCAAAGCGAAAAGTTTTACCATCTTCCAAAAGTCCTCTATGGTGAAATCTTCATCCATTTTTTTCGAAATTTTTTTTATTTTCATCTCACAAAATTTAGTTGTTGTCCAGAAGTTTTTCATGTGTCATTCCGATTTTAATCCGCAAAACGGACAATAAAGAACTTCCCTCTCTACCCATCCATCGCAGTGCATTTCTGTTCCGTCTTGATCGCAAAACCATAGTTCCAAATTCATGGGTTTTGTTCCTGAGCAGCGATCATAAGCTTTGCCATCGCAATAATCTATTTTTCTTACTTCAAAATTTAAGACGCAATCGTGATGTTTCATTTTTTACTTGTTTTTTTTGATTGTAATAATTTTTTCTTTAATTTGACGTCATCTTTGATTTGACCACGAAATTCTTTGTCATCTTTTTTTATGTGAGACAAAAGCATTTTTGCTTCTTTTTTTTTCATACAGCCCTTTTTTAAATGCATGGTGGAGGTTGATTGTACTTGTTAAAAATATCTTGAATTTTATGAATCAACGTTTTAATCCAATTCATAAATTTTCCTGTTCAATGCGAATTTTTATCGCATATTGTCTGACACCCCTTTTTTCTTGATTGTAAGCAAAAAAGAGCCCCGGGTGACTATCTGCCCTTCCGGACACTCGATCTCCCGTTAGAATCGACGCAATTGAGTCTACGATCCATTTAAAACTTGACGCTAAATTGTCATGGGCATCAAGTTCGCGTGGAGCTATTCGTGTTAACGTGATCCGACATGGAGGTTTTATTTCGCATGTTCGAAGCGCGGCTTTCATGAGTAATTTTTGCTGGTTGTGTCGCTTGCTCTTCGTAGACCAATGCTCACCGCTTCTGTTCGATTCGGGGACGGTGCGTAGAGGGAGTTCGATTTCAAACATTACTTGAATTTCCTCTCTGTCCATTCCTCGATAAAATCTAAAATCTCTCGAACTGTGATTTTTCCTTCATCCATGCGGCCTTGAAATTTCTCGCAAGAATCCTTAAAAAAATCCAGTAAATTTTCTTTTTTTATTTGATTAATAATTTCACAGTTCGGACACTCCCACATCTTATCCAATCGGAATTCAACCGTATCAATGAAACCGCATTTTATGCATTTGAGTTGTAAAGTCATATTTTCACTATATCCGTTTAGGGGTTTTCGTCAATTCTGTTTAGTTGCACTCCATTCCCAGCCTATACAATTCATGTTTTTACCTCTCACGATGATTTTATCATCCAACACGATATGAGATAAATAATCTATGCAACAATTATGGGTTTCTTCTACGTATGATTTTGCATCCTCGATAGATGAAAAATTACCGGCATAGTCTCCATAACCTCCATCGGGATAAAAATATGGGGCTACAAAAAGTTTGAATTTTTTTTCTTCCTCTACAGCACTTTTTTTATCAAATTCAGGAATTCCAGTCTCAAACCAATATCTCTTTACCATGCAATCTTTCCCTTGGTGATAGGTTGGCACTTGCTCGCATAAAGTAAAGCACCCGGGTTTTATTTTTACGCCTTCTTCGTGTAATTGCGCCATGTATGCCTGACACCAATCATCTATTATTTTGTGATGATTTTTTTGGATGTTTTGAACTGCTTCATCAAATTGTTTTTGAAAATCCATATTTTCCTTTCGTTACATAACGTTACATACCGAACGAATCAACCCCCTAGGAACAAGTTGATTTTTCGAGGTTTTTTTGCTTATTTGTTACATCGCATTACTTAAATTAACATTTTCAGAGAGAGGAACCCCGAAAAGAATTAACATTTCGGGGATTCTGGATTTAACATTTCGGGTTTGAAGGAATTTACTCATTCCAATCTTTTTCTTCAGCGCCTTTAAGCCTATTGAGAAAAAATCTGTGCGCATCATTTTTTGTTAGCCCGTGCATGTGATGATCTTCAAAGGGTGACCCAGGAGCACCCGTTTCTTTTATTCCAAATCTTCACGCTTTAGCTTCATCAGGGGTAACGGTTCCTAAAGTGGCAAAATATACTCCTTGGTCATAACCTCTCCTGTAAGCCTCTTCTACGTCAGTAAAATCAGGACGTACAGGCCCTTCACATTCGTCAATCATTTCTTTTGTCCAATTTTTCATTTTATTATTCCTTCAATGTGTTTTAAATATTCTTCAACTTTTTTGATAAAATCAATTTCTTCAATTTTATAAGTTACAACTTTCATTCCTGAAACAAATTCAATATATTTTTTTCCTGTGGTGATTGAAGTTACTCCTATTTTTTTTCCGTCAAAGTGCGTTAATGTGCGAAGAAATGCCTCATTCTGCTTGAGGTTCTCTTCTTCGGTTAGAGTATCTTGCCACTCTTGCGAATTTTTTAAGACAAACATTATTGCAGTAGCGTCACTCTTTCGACTCTTCCATTTTAGGCATCTGTCTACGGCTAAATCAACCTCGACTTGAGAATATTCTTTGCTTATCTTCCTCTTGAGCGTCTGCGTTAGCTCTACCTTGTCAAGAGAAGGAAAAACAACAACCGCCGCAGGCGTAACCGGCGTAGCCGTTTGAGGTTTTTTCTTGGGTTGGGTTGTTGTTTCTTTAAAGGGATCTTCTTCTAAGGGATCTTCTTTATCGGCACCACATGCCCCACCCCCCGGCACCACATGCCCCACCCCCCCGGCACCACATGCCCCACCCCCCTTTTTCCTAAAAAACTCTCCATTCAATCTCCATATCGGAATGATTTCAATGGTGTTAGTAGAGTTAGACCCATCAGATTTTTTAGTGGGTGTAATTTTTATTAACGGAAGATTTCCTAACATAGGGAAAGGGTTTGATAATGATCGAATGGTTTGACGTAAAAACCTTTCGCTTAATCCAATTTCTTTTGCCAAATTGCTACAGGATTTCCAGCAATAACCCGTATCACCCGCAATTTTTTTGAGGTGAATATATACAATTTGCTGGAGAGCGGAAAGCCCAATCTCAAAAATTATATTCGGGGTTTCTGTTCTAAAATGATGATCTGGATAATGCTCAGAAAGATTTGTTATAGGCTGGCGCATAATTGTCCTTCATAGTAAAAATTTCTTGATTTAATTTTTGCTTGAAGAAAAATATGACTAACGATATAAAGGTAGGCATAAATGTTTTGTATTTAAATGAGACGGCAATCTCATTAGACATATTTTCTTCAAGTTAGTCTTGTTATAGACATATGTTTTCTTCAAGGGACTTCTTCAAGGGACATATTCTTGGTTATGAGTTAGCGGTGTTAAAACCGCTAACTTTACCTAATTCTTAGATTTATTTTCAATCTTTTTCTTTTGCTTATCTTTAAAATTTCTGACATATCTTCGGCATTTAGCTGTGCAATATAGCTGAATTTTATTTTTTTTTATGTATATCTCTTTGCAATTTAAGCAATTTGAAAGTTCAGGCTCTTTTACAGGTTTTTTCTTTCTTCCTGGACGTTTGCATCCACATGATTTGGAATCACCATTTATTAAATATCTATAATTTACCTCTCTTATCAAGCCACATTCACATTGACAATTCCAGTAGGATTTTTTATCTAGATATCTCGAAAAGCTTAACACCTTCCATTTTCCACACACTTGTCCAGTTAAATCTCTCTTTACATTTTTATTTATTTTATTCATGAAATCTCGGATTTAATAGCCAGATTTTTTTTCTCAAGTTCTTCTTTCATTCGCAGCAGATCATTTTCTAGCGATATACATCGCTCAATCAGCTCTCGTTTTGTGAATAGGTCGTAAGATAGCATAGTCTCCTTGACATAATTCCTTACGTGTGTTAAATATTCGACACCTTTCATCGTTTTAACCTCGGCTCAAGAGTCGAGGTTTTCAAAATATTCTTCGTATTCTTCATCTATTATTTTCAAATGCTCAATCTGTATTTTTTCGCACACAACATCTGTTGTACACCTTTTAACGGCTTCTACTAAACAATGTAAAATAAACTCGACATCGTCTTGTGTGCATTCTTCTAATATTTGAAAATAATTTTCTTTCATAAAAACAAATCCTCTTTACAAATCTTACCCTTAAGAAATTCCAATTCAGATTTGAGATCTTTTACCTCGCGATTTAAATTACTAATGCGAGCATGTTGAGATTTCCTTAAAGTGTGATACTTTTCTTCTAGTTGAGATAGTTTTTCGTCAAGATCAAATTCTTTTTCTAACGGGAATAACAGTAATTGAGTCTGCATTTTAAACCTCTTTCTAATTAAAGATAGAAATAGTTTCCCAGAATTTAAATTCTTCGTCAATCATTTTCTTTATATATTCATCATCTCTTTTTAAATGAATTGAAACTCCATTTGTTCCGTCAAAACTATAATAGAATGCATCTTCTAAACCCGTGCATGCGAGTTGATGTTGTAATTGTGGGATATAATGCGAGGGGATGATTCCATTTTTAGCAAGTGTATGATTTTTTTCGCCCGGACATTTGATCTCAACAATAAATTCTTGTCCTATATCTAGACCATCGAGGCTCGCACTCATCCATTCGTGTTCCGGATGAATAACTACTTGAGGTAAAACAGCGCATTTGTTCGAGATTTCGAAATGAATTCGGGCGTTAGCTTCTTGATCTTTTCCCCAGCTCATCATACTATTCATTTTTTCCTCTTCGCCAAGGACTTTGTCACGCCATAGTTTTTTGAGGCTTTTATACGGGTTGGCGCCCATGATTACAGGGGCGTCAGAGGCTCCGATATGAGAACGCCGAAAGGATAACCATTCCGGCGTGTTTTGTTCTAAGTTAATTATTTTCATTTGACTTTTTCTTTTCTTTTTCTATTTGAGTGTTTAACGATGTTTTAATCTTGGGATAAAACTCAACTGTTACATCGCTCCAGTCGCTAAACTTTTGAGTAGCCAATGAACCCCAAAACTTTTCTTTGTAATCATCTGAACATTGAGAAAGTAAATCTGAAATTTCAGTCATTTGTGTAACTGAGATTTTTTCTTTAGGAGATTTTTTTTCTTGCACTCGTGGGTTTTTTTCAATGTAAAGCGGTTTTACATCTTCAGGTTTTGCTACCACTGGCTCAAAAACTTCCGCCTGTTGCATTTCTTCCTCTGTTCGAATTGCGGATAAATCCCCAGGAAAGCATTTTCTTAGACAAAGCGATTCTGCACATTTTGAAATCATTACATGTTTAAACTTTTTCCAAAATTGAGTGGGTTGACCTTGCGCATCACGCTGGCAGTATTCATCAAAGAAAGCGGTTGCGCTAACTTCGTGCCACGTGCCATCATCTGTCATCTTTTTCACATATGCCGTCGCAGAAATTAACGCCCCTTTTTCGTTGTAGTTATATGTTGCTTCACGTCCAGGAGCATATTTTCCCGTTCGCTCCGCTATCAATCTATATCCATCAATGCCAGTTTGAGGTGTTAATTTACCTCCTCTCTTAATTGCGTAGATTTGTTTCATCGAAGGGTCAAGTCCAGTATGCCGGCAAATGTGCAAAAAAACCTCAAACTCATCGTTACTTAGGGTTGCACAGTACATTCTCCTAACAATATCTATTCTCGACTCCCAAAGAGGAGTCGAGTTTAAAGACACGGTTTTTGGCTGGTAAATTTCTATTGGTTGTTGCATGTTAATAGTCTCCATCAAAATTTAAATATTTTTCTTGTTCCATAAAATAATTAAAATTTTCGATGTCGTCCTCAATTGCAAAAATTTCTAGCTTGTAAATATCTAAGTCATTTGCTAGTTTTTGAACTCCCTCATAACTCTCGTGCCATGCATTAGCAAACATGAGAGCAAATGTTTCGGGATTCAGAGAGGGGCAGAGAGGGGCGAGTTTTCGGATAGTCTTATCTCTCACTGTCTCAATCTGTTTTTTTGACGACACATAAAATTGATCGTATAAAATTTCTTCTGAATTTTCAAAAATTGGTTCGTACATTTTATCACCTTTTTCATCTTATATAATCTTTTATTTCTTTAATGTCACACGCTACATTAAACGAATCTCTTGATAAAAGTTCTAGCTTATGGCATATCTCAAAGCCGAATCGCCTTTCTTGTTCAGCCATTCGGTCCAGAGTGGCCGCGAGGTTCTTTGCTGTTTCAATTAGTAACTCTAGGTCAGTCATTTTGTCTCCTGAGGTTTTGAGGTTATTTTTACATCGTATCTAATCAAAGTTCGGTCGTTAGTTGCATGCGTCCACCGTACGACTATGCCGTCATAGCCAGCGCATTTCATGACAGCTAGATATTGATCGGCTATTTCTTTTGTTTTATGCATCATTTTTTTGAGGTTCCTCTTTTTTGGTTTCACTCGTAAAAAATGCGGTATTGCTACCGCTAAAACACTTGCGTTTTGCTTAATTTTATTGTTTGTCGTTGAAAGAATCAATGTAGCACAATGTTTATTTTTTTTACAATCGTTTTTTTTACGTACGCTCGTTTTTTTTATTCTTGTTAAAAAATGGAACGTTATGATAAAATGCAGATAAAAAGGAGTGGTAAAATGGAGCTACGAGAATATTGCTTTCGTCATCGTCTAAGCGTGACAGATTTAGCTAAAAAGATCGGATACACAAGGACACGGGTTAGCAGTTTAATGAATGCTAAAATTCCCCCTCCTAAAAAATTCCAACTGTTGATTGAGTCAGCTACAGGCGGCGAAGTTACGTGTAAGGACTGGTCACCGCAGGAAATTTCTAAAGACCCTAACCAATTAGAACTTTTTTGAGGTAAAAAATGAATGAAATGATTATTACAGTTATTGGTACAGGAATTTTGGTTGCTGGATTTATCTATATGATAATCCGTGATTTAAAAATTGACGTCGGTCAAAGATTTGAAAAAATGGATTCGCGATTAGATTTTGGAAATGATAAATTGGAAGGATGGATCAAGCACAGTATTGCTATGCAATCGGAGCAATCTAAACGCACTGATAAACTCTATGAAATGTATGTAGAGACTCAGCTAGAAATAAAAAAATTGCACATTCAAAACGCACATAAAAAATGAGGTAACATGGACAAGCAGATTAAAAAAGTAAAAAAAAATCTCGATAAAGCCGAGAAAGACACTAAAAAACTATTGAAAATGGACGTTAAGAATGATAAGAAAGTGAACGCATTCGATAAGATGAAGAAAAAAGGCTGTTAATTTTAATGGAATACGATACTTTTACCGCGGCAAAGAAATTTCACGTATGCCGTCAGACTATTTTAAAAATGATTTATGCTAATAAAATTGAGGCGAAGAAGCTTGGTCGTAAATGGCAAGTCGAAGATGAATCTATCAAAAATTATATAGAGTGTCGATGGAAAAGGAAAAATCGAAAAGTGGACGGAAAATTAGTTTATGACCCCAATTTGAATGAAATTTCGATAAGAGAAGCTTCTTTGAAATTTAAAATACCTTATGCTACGATTTATTATTACATCCGAAAATCTCGTTTATCTTTCAAGAGAGTCGGTGGAGTATTGGTGCTTAATACGAATGACGTAAAAAAATTATACAACGAAATAAAATGTCCGGAACCCCAGTTATAACGCTTACGCCCATTAAGAATTTGAACCTTCTTTCATACAACCCTCGCACTATAACGACCGAGGCTATGGATAAGTTATGTAAGTCTTTGCGAGAAGACCCAGATTTTCTTCGTAATAGACCTGTTCTTGTCAATCGGGTCGATGGAGTGTTAAATGTCTATGCTGGTACTCAGAGGGTGCGAGCCGCTAAAAAACTC
>CAIQAL010000010.1 GCA_903869825.1 uncultured bacterium | reverse complement strand
TCGCTCCACACCAAATAGCCCTCTCGCATGCGCCTCGCTGGCTCAATGCCCCTCACCCTAGCGCAGTCAGTGCGCCTTAATGCTAATGAGAAGCATTATCAATTAGGCGGATCAGTCCGCGTCCCAGCCAGTGTACGAGCGTACAGTATGCCAGTATACTATACTGTATAGTATAGCTCGTTGCTAGGCTGGCTGGGCTGGGCAGGTATACAGATCGGTATACAGGCTAATAGGCAAGGGGGGCTTTTCTATTTAGCGATACCCCATTTTAGGTACCATCGGGAGAGCCTGGGCGGGGACCCATAGTATCCTCAAGTTTTTATATCCTAGCTTGTTTTGGTAGTTTTGCACTTCTAAAATTTTTTTTTTTTTTTAAAATTTAGGGAGATTGGGGCCCCTCATTTGCATTAGTATGTATATGAAAAGAATAAACACTCAGACTAATTTACCATTTAAACGTGGCGATATTCGAGAAGATGGATTTGTATTTTGGAGTTTTAGAAAAACAAGAAATCTTACTGCCGATGGATATTATCAAGAAAAATGGTATTCACCTAAAATATTTGAAGAACAAATTGCTATTAAAAACAAATCTCGAGATATTAGAAATAATAGAATAATTTTAAGAACACCTTCTCAATTATCTGTAGATCAAAAAAGAAAAATAAATGAATTTTATATAGAAGCTAGAAGACTATCTAAAATTTCAGGCATCCCGCATGAGGTAGATCATATTGTACCTTTACATGGAATAAATGTTTCCGGACTTCATGTTCCTTGGAATTTGCAAATACTTACAGCAGAAGTTAATTTAAAAAAATCTAATAAATTTTAAAAATTTACACAAAGCTGTAGTAGATTGTCACACTTTGCAAAAAGAAGTGTGACAATCGTTTAAAATCAAAGACTTATGAACAGTCGAATGCGGGTTAGTGGCCCGTTTTTGACTAACGCTAAGTTATTGATTTATATCAGTTTGTACCACTTGTCACACTTCTTTGCGGATTTTTACTCATTTACATATTTCTTTTTTTTTTTTTTTTTTTTAATAAAAAAGAGAAAAGAAGTGTGACAAGTGGTACAAACCAATGGAATCAATGGGTTACAACTTGACAAAATCGAGCTGCAGCCCGCATTGTACCTCTGTAACTTATTGATTTCATTGGTTTGTCACACTTCTTTATTGGAAGTGGTACAAATTGTCACCCTTCTAGCAGTAAGGTTATTTAAACCGTTGATTATAAACAATAAGTACCAAAACAAAGGGGTACAAACTGATATAGATCAAGGACTTACAGAACAACAATGCGGCTTCCAGCCCGATTGGGTAGTTTATTTTTGGATTTGTGCATTAGTATAGTTTATAAAAACACACAAAACTAAACCTATGGTTTACATTTAGCATGTAATGTAAACCATGAGAAACAGTTTGCTTGTAATAAATCGCGTTTTATTATAGACAAAGTATTTTGTCTGGAATATATTAATGGCAATCACAACAAACCAAAGCGTATTGACGCTTGACTATTGGAAGAGGGCCGAACATCTCGAGATAGGGGATTGGGTCTTTGACCAGAATGGCAAACCTGTACAGGTTAAGCTGGTACACAAGTTCTTCTCTGAAGATTGTTATGAAGTCACGTTTGATGATTACCTAACAATCAAGGGCGACGCCAACATGGCGTTTCATGCAGAGAACGAAAAGTACAGGAAACAGCTTTTAAAATACAAG
>CAIQAL010000009.1 GCA_903869825.1 uncultured bacterium | reverse complement strand
GTTTTAAAAACCCTTAGAGAAGAAATGGGTCTTAAAGATTTGAAAGTTGTAATGCTTTCAAATTTTAATCAGCAGGAGGAGCGCGAAGACAGCTCTATGTTCGGCGTCGAAAAATATTTAACAAAATCGGAAAATACCGCAGAAGAAATAGTTGAAGAAATAAAAAGAATATTAAGCTAATAAAATATATGGCCACAGAATATCTGCAATATTTAAAAAAACTATTAGAAATAGCGGTCAAAGAAGAGGCCTCGGATTTAGATATATCTGTGGGGCACGTGCCAAATATAAGAATTACAGGACAACTGGTTCCTTTGAGCCAGGAAAAAGTAATTGAGGCCAAGGATTCCGAGGGAATAGCATTTTCAATATTGTCAGAAACGCAGAAAAAAAAGTTTTTACAGGAACAGGAAATCGATTTTTCTTATGAATACGAAGACAAGGGAAGATTCCGCGTAAACGCTTTTTTTCAGAGGGGGTCTATAAGTTTAGCTTTGCGTTTTATTCCTTCAAAAATAAGAACAATTGAAGAGCTCAGTTTGCCGCCGGTTTTACATGACTTTACTTCCCGTCCTCAAGGACTTATTTTGGTGACAGGGGCTTCCGGCCAGGGAAAAACTACGACATTAGCTGCGATAATTGATGAAATAAACCACACAAGGGCTGTTCACGTGATAACCATTGAAGACCCGATAGAATATACCTATCCTTTAGACAGGGCAATTATCGACCAAAGAGAAGTTTCAATAGACACTTCAAGTTTTGCAAGCGCTCTGCGCGCAACTTTTCGCCAGAACCCCGATGTTATTATGGTTGGAGAAATGAGGGATTTAGAAACAATTTCCACAACAATCACTGCGGCCGAAACAGGACACTTGGTTTTTGCAACCCTGCACACAAACTCAGCCGCGCAGACTATCCATAGAATAGTAGATGTTTTTCCGGGAGACCAGCAAAACCAAATAAGATTTCAATTGGCCAGCTCTCTTTTGGGAATTGTTTCGCAAAGATTAATTCCAAGAATTAAGGGCGGATTTATTCCTGTTTGCGAGGTGATGCTTTGCAATAACGCAGTTTCCACCTTAATAAGAGAAGATAAAACCCACGAGATTCCGGCAGTTATAGAAACTTCGTCCAAAGAGGGAATGATTTCTCTGAGCCGGGCAATGGTGGACTTGGTAAGAAGAAAAGAAATATCCTTAAAGAATGCGACAGATTACGCTTTAGACTCAAATGAGGTTAGAAACCTTTTGAGATAATTTATGAAGTATATTTACCAGGCAAGGTCTAGGGAGGGCAAGATAGAAACCGGAACGGTTGAAGCGTCATCTAAAGAGGCGGCGGCCCTTCTCTTGCAAAAATACAATATTTTTATCACCTCGATAAAGGAGCAGTCTCCCTTGTTTTTGAATACCGCCAATATCAGTTTTTTCAACAAGGTTTCCAAAAAAGATTTGGCGATATTTTCTAGGCAGCTTTCTGTAATGTTGGAGTCTCGCGTACCGGTTACTCAAAGCTTAAAAAGTTTGGCCGTGCAAATAAAAAACCCCAGTTTTAAAGAAAAAGTTTTAAAAATTTCTCAGCTAGTTGAAGAGGGAAGCCCGTTGTCGGACGCATTCGCCACCTTTCCGGAAGTTTTCAATGTGTTTTATGTGAGCTTGATAAAAACCGGAGAGGCGTCCGGAAAAATTTCTGAATCGCTTTCTTATCTTTCAGACCACTTAGAAAGAGAACACGACATAAACTCTC
>CAIQAL010000008.1 GCA_903869825.1 uncultured bacterium | reverse complement strand
TTGTGTATATCGCTACCGTCATGGATCTGTTTACCAGAAGAATCGTTGGACTGTCTGTGTACACCAATCATGCAGTCCAGCTAGTGATGTCAGCATTTATGAATGCTATATATGCTAGTCCAAGACCAATGATTTTTCATTAACTGCTGATGGCCCAAAGGAAGAAGTGGCAACTCTAACGAGTAAATTTTTTGGAGAAAGTAAAAAACGATCAAATGATCCAAATGAAACAAGGTCTGGAAGTCTTCTTAACCCATCTCCTATTGATAGAACTATTCCAAAACAAATTGTTGCAAAACCTAAGAGCCCTATTACATCTGAAGCGGTCCAACCATTAATAACCCCAACTGTCTTAACAAAAAATACCCAAATAATAATGAAGGCAATGTTATTAATTGCCATACCGAAAATATTCATAAAGAAACTAGTTTTTAACCCAGCACTATTTTGAATATTCTTTTTTATTGCATATAAAGCAAATTTAATTTCTTTCATAAAATTTAAATAACTATCCTCCATTAACAGAAACTTTTTTTCTAGCTCCTTTAAACATGAAATAAAGTAGTAATCCTAAAACTACGCACCAAAGAAGCTGAATACCCAAAAGCTCATACCAATTTGTTTGCCATGACTCATAAACAGTATGTGTTAAAAATTGAGTTGCTCCAAATGGACTATACAAAGAAATTTTATACATAAGAGGTGGAAATAAAGCGACTGGCAAATAGGAACCTCCAAGAATCATAACCGCCTTATCGACAATCCAAAAAACAGGATTTATATCTTCTATCCAAAAAGCTAGAAGCCCAACAACCGAGTAAAGGACGAGAGAAAGAACAATCGCACCCAAAAATACAAATAGTACGGTAGATAGGAAAATACTTGTTCCGAGAGTAGCAGGAAAACCTATTGCAAGATAAAGAGCCAAGGCACCGACTATTGTAATAACAACAAAGGAATATAGTCCTAAGCCTATCTGCCACCAAAATCTATAATATATATATGAAATTGGTTTACTGAATAAAACTTCCACGTTTCCAGATCTAACGTCCTGCATTATTAATTTTGAAATGTTCCTTAAACCTAAGGTCATAAAAGAAAAATAAAAAAACATACTCCAGGCAGCCACAACAAAAGTAGTGTTGTTTATTGTTCCATGATTAATTATAAAAACATATGCATATAAAATTATCAATACACCAAATCGTGCTACTACTGAAAGAATATCTACCATTAATCTTCCAGGGTAATGGATACGATCCTTGGTAAGCGTTTTTAATATTTTATTTGCTAGCCGAATTGCTTTCATAAATGTGTCGAATGATTGATTCAAGCCCCGTATTGTAAACATCAATGTCTTCCGTCTCAAAAAGGTCAAGGAGTTTTTTGATAGAATCTTGAACACTTATTTTGTTTATATCAACCGTGACAGTTAATTTATTTTTCTCCTTTAAAGAATATTCCATGCCATCAGGCAAAGTAGGAAAATTCCTGAAAACATCTTTTGGGATAAGATCGATGTTTTTCTTGGTCAAGAATGATTTTGCGAGTTCGGTTGTAGGCAAATCTTTTACTACTGTTCCGTCATTAATGATAATCGTTCTGTTGCAAATAGATTCTATATCGCTTACATCGTGAGAAGTTAAAAAGATAGTTACTTTTTCCTCTTCATTTATTTTTAATAACAAATCACGTAAAGATTTTTTGGCTACGATATCAAGACCGATAGTTGGCTCATCTAAGAAAATAACTTTTGGTCTGTGAATAAGAGACACGGCAACTTCATCAGCCATTTCATACTCAAGACGTTCAGCATATGTAATTGATATCTCTGGTTTTGAAAAATACTTGTAAGATATTTCAATTCCATTGTTAGCACCATATACCATTATTTCAGTCTTGTGGTGACCAGAAAAATTACACATAAAAATTGGAATCGGTCTTTTTTGAGGAGTACCTTTTCCATTAAAGGGGATTACGGGTATAAAAAATATCTTTTCCCCATCTTTATCTTCAACGCAGAAGACTTCATCTGGGTAAAAATAAACCCGCCTGTCGGTGTGCTCATGGTCTTTACTTAAGGTAGTACCAATAAATAAATCCCTTATTTCAGACAACAGACATTTGTCCGATTTAACCGTTGTAATGTGACCAGTTGTTTCAGCTGATTGTTGCATGGTTTCTGTTTTTATTTAATTGTGAGTAATTAGGTGATTTTCACTTCCTTAAAGAAGAAAAAATCACCTAACAAGGCACAATTTTTTTCAAAATCAAAGAACGAAATGACACTACAATATTAGCATACTTTTTAGTCATCTGTCAAGGGGTCTACAGTGAATCAAATATTAAAAAATAGTTACAAAGAGGTGTAATTTTTCTAGTAAAAAACTGTCACTTTTGTCACTATTTAAATAAAAAAGTTTAATCAAAAATGTGAGACATTCAGATCATGCCATTCTGTGTCTCATTTTGTCTCAATATCAAAAACAAGTCGCTCAAGTTACGTCGTTATGATATTATAAAAATATTAAAAATATCCTTACTGGGCAAGGAACACATAGGTCCCCAGCTCAAGTACGCCAGCCAGCACGTATTAAAATCAACACCTTGGAATCACTTTTAAGTGTTAATCATTTGGGCGGGAGTTTTAAAATTAATACCCAAGTGCATTCTTTTTGTATTGTAATGCTCTAAATATTTTGAAACATCTTCTTTAATAAATATACAAAGATCATGTTTTGGTATTTCTTCTTTTAGAGTTCTATTAAATCTTTCAAGATGACCATTTTCATTCGGTGAACGTGGGTGATTATGTCTGTGCTTTATGTGACAGTTATCAGTGAAGAATTTACCAAATTCTGGACCATTGTCGGTTTGGATACATTTAATTTCAAAAGGAAAATATTCTTTAACTTTTCTCAAAAACTTTAATGTAACGTGAGTATTTATCTTTTTGGATATCATGGCATATCCAATACGGGATATCGTGCGAAATAACCATGCGCAGTGTGTTTTTTAGTTTGGGCAAAACGAGAAAGTGTTATATAATAGACTATAAGTCTAT
Source organism: uncultured bacterium (assembly GCA_903869825.1). Classification (GTDB taxonomy): domain Bacteria; phylum Patescibacteriota; class Minisyncoccia; order Phycocordibacterales; family UBA9973; genus UBA9973. Next base: position 345 of record CAIQAL010000008.1, on the reverse strand, counting down.
GATATTATTAATAATTAATTTCTTATTATGAAGAATCATAAAAAAGGTTTTACGTTAATAGAACTTTTGGTTGTTATTGCAATCATTGGTGTTTTAGCAGCGGTAGTTCTTGTTTCATTAGGAAGCGCCAAAGGTAAGGCATACAAAGCTTCTGCTTTGTCGATGGTATCTCACCTTGGAACAGAATTGTTACTTTGCCAAAATGAAAAATCCGGAACATTAGCGGGTCCAAATAGTGTAACTACTGGAGGGGGATATGTTTGTCAGACTTCCTCTTTAAATGGAACAGCATATAATGGGCATACGGTCACATGGCCAGATCTTCAAACTGTTGCAAAAACTGGT
>CAIQAL010000007.1 GCA_903869825.1 uncultured bacterium | reverse complement strand
CGACTGACGTGAAAAGAATTAATTGCGAACTTAAAAAATATTTGCAATACTACAATTACGAAAGACTACACTTAAGTTTAAATTTAAAAACGCCCAACGAATTTATTAGAAAGTGATGCAAAGCTATTGGTTAGAATACGTCCTATATATTTGCGAACAAAAAAACACTCCGGAAAGGTAGGAGTGTTTTTTTGATTAATAATTTTTTTTACTTCGCTTGGGCTGGCTGTTGAACTGGTCTAATCGAAATACTTTCCGCACTCACACTGCCGTCTGGGTTTATTGTGCCTTGTACACTTACATTTGTTCCGACCGCAAGATCGATAGTTGTTCCAGCGGTTGTTTTCAATACGCTAGTAGAACCCGTGTACAAAACTATTTTAGAACCAGTTCCGACGTTGGTCGCACCAGTAGCGTTTGATCCTCCAGGGTTATTTAATTGGACCGTAATACTATTAGCATCCTTACTGATAATAGTTCCAAAGACGTTTCCGCTTCCAGCTCTTTGGCCTCTTTGGGTCCCTGTGCCATTTCGTCCCATAAAACCAGCGGCATTTTGAGCCGACGGGGTTTTATTTTTTGCACTTGCATACATATCACCAGCATAAAAAGCAATTCCAGCTAAAACGATAAAGCCAATTATTAAACCTATTGTTTTATTATTTTGCATAAATTTTTTTATTAATTAATAATTATTCATAACGCAATGCGTCTATCGGATTTAAATTTGAAGCTCGACGAGCAGGGTAGTAACCGAAAACGATTCCTATCAAAGCAGAAACCCCAAAGGCAAGCAAGACAGAAGAAAGTGAAACAGATGTTTCGAGAATTTTAAAGTAAGTTACCGCAAATGATATGAGCCACCCTAGAATTACACCGAGAGTGCCCCCGATAAAAGTAAGTAATATTGCTTCAGCTAAAAATTGTAAATTGATATCCCTTTTTTTTGCACCAATTGCTTTTCGTAAACCAATTTCTCTCGTTCGCTCGGTCACAGTGGTGAGCATCATATTCATTATTCCAATTCCACCAACAATCAAGGAAATCCCAGCGACGGCTGCAAGTAGAGTAGTAAAAGTACCGGTTACGCTTGAAGCGGTAGCGATAATATCTGCTTGGTTTAAGGTGCTGAAGTCAGCTTGAGTGGGGTCTGAAATATGGTGTTGGTTTAATAGAATACTTGTGGTGTCAGCTTGGACTTGAGTAGTAGAGGTTGCGTCAGTTGCCGAAATACTGATAGCGTTTACATATTGATCACCAGAAAGAAAACGCATTGCGGTTGAAATGGGAATGAAAACATAATCATCCGGATTGTTAAAACCAGAACCGCCTTTTGATTTGGTAATTCCTACCACTTTAAAATTTTGTTGTTTGATTCGGATAGTTTGCCCGATAGCATCTGACCCGACTCCAAACAAATCGTCTCGTGCAGTAGGACCAATGACCGCTACTTTTGATATATCGTTAACATTTTGATCGGTGATAAAAGAACCTTCATCTACGGTTACATTACGAACATCAGAGTAAGTGCTTGTTACTCCACTTACTTCTGTATTGGTATTGGTTCCGGGAGCTGTCACTTGATATCGACTGGTTACTTCCGGAGCAACCGCTCGAACATTTGAAACTTGAGCCGAGATTGCGCTTACATCTTGTAGGGTCAAAGACTTTGCTGAACCTCTTCCTGCTGAGACCTGGAAGCCAGGGCCGCGCTGGGCTCCTGGGGACACGATAATAAGGTTTGAACCGATTGATTGAATACTTGCTTCTATCGAACTTTGAGCTCCAGCGCCGAGGGCAGTCATTGCAATGACTGAAGCAATCCCGATAATAATGCCGAGCATTGTTAGTCCGGAACGTGCCTTGTTTGCAGAGAGGGAAGAATATGTTTCATGTAAGATATCTTGTATTTTCATAAATAGATTACTTTTGGTTAACTGTTTTTTTAATCTGGTTTATTTTGTCTTCAAGCAACAGTCCATCTTTAATAAAAAGAATTCTATCAGCATGCTCGGCGATGTCTTGTTCGTGAGTAATCAGAACTACAGTTCGACCGAGTTCTTTGTTTAGTTTTTTGAAAGTGGCAAGAACTATTTCACTTGTTTTGGAATCAAGGTTTCCGGTTGGCTCGTCTGCCAAAATGAGGGATGGCTCGTTTACCAAAGCCCTCGCTATGGCGACGCGCTGGATTTGCCCGCCGGAAAGTTGGTTGGAAAGATTTTTGAAATGTCCTTCGTCGAGTCCTGCTAATAGGAGAGATTTTCTTGCCCGAGCTTCTCTTTCGCTCGCATTTATTCCTTCATAAATGAGAGGCAACATAACATTTCGAAGGACCGTAGTTCTTGGCAACAAATTAAAAGACTGAAACACAAAACCGATTTTATCTTTTCGAATATCTGCTAACTCATCGTCGGTCATTGTGGAAACATCTTTCCCGTCCAAAAAATACGTGCCACTGGTTGGAATATCGAGGGCACCCAAGATGTGCATCAAGGTTGATTTGCCGGATCCAGATGGACCCATAATTGCCACAAACTCTCCGTCGGCGATAGTAAAAGAAACACCATTTAAAGCATTGAATTCTACGTCTCCCGTTTTATACGTTTTTATAATATTTTTTATTTCAATCATAGATAATTCTAGTTATCTTCCGACCGTCCTTGTTGCTCCTCCGCCCGTTCGATTTCCTCCAACAGTACTTAAGAGACTTGGAGCGGTAGAACTGGTTGAAGCAGTGCTAGTGATAGTTTTTGTCACTATCTGGTTACCTTCTTTTAATCCGGAAACAATTTCTGTATTGGTGTCGTCGGAAATTCCAGTTTCCACTGTTTGACTTACCGGTGGAATTAAGGAAGGAGAACCTTGTACTCCCGTGACTGGAGCGGCCAGGGAAGTATCAAACAGTTGAACATAGCTTGTTCCATTCTGTGTTTTTATTGCACTACTAGGAACTGTCAAAACATCTTGTTTTATATTGGTAATAATATTTCCACTTACGGTCATTCCAGCTTTTACTCTACTATCGTTGGTGTCGAAATTTATTTTTACATTATAACTCACGACCCCGGAAGATACGGTACCGATAGAATCAATTTGTACTACTTTTCCCGAAATAGTTAAATCCGGAATTGCATCGAAAGTCATTGTCGCTTTTTGCCCAAGTTGTACTTTTGCTACATCGACTTCATTGAGCGACATTATCGCAACTTGTTGGGGAGTAATAATTGTTCCCAAAGTTGTGCCGGAACTTGCTGTGTTTCCTTTTAAAACTGGAACACTTGCGATTACTCCACTAAAAGGAGCCCGGATGTAGTAATTCGCTAAATTATCTTTAGCATCCTGTAGAGCATTTTTTGCTTTCGTGACTGCCAATTCTTGGGACTGGAGACTCAATTGATTGATATTGCTATTGGAATTTGTTTGATTTTGTGACTGGAGAGCTGATTGGTAGGTGTTATAGTTTGAAAGATAATTTGAGGCATTTTTATTTGGGATATTTATTACCCAATCAGATGGGGTGGTAAAAGCACTGTTTGGCAACGAGAGAAACAATCCGGAGTTTCCTATCGGTTCAGTAATACTTGTGTTTGCAATTGAAGTACCTTGGACCAACCCAGATGCTTGGAAGGAAATACCTCCGTTGCTTGAGTAAAAATGTAAATTTATAACCCCTTCTTTTCCCAAAGAATAATTACCGGTAATCTGGGGAGCAGTTAGATCAGTTGTTGTTTTTACCTGATTAGAATTTACCGGGATTGCTTCAAAATTTGAATTAAGTAGTGCGTTATAAGCATTGGCAACTGAGGTTTGTTGATTTGTGTCAGTATTGCCATTTTGGGCTTGAGCGGTTTGTAGGGACAACTCGGCACTTTGTAAGTTAACTTCTGCATCCCTTACTGCTTTCTGGGCGGTAGCACTATCAATAGTGAAAAGAGTTTGTCCTTGTTTGACCTGGTCGCCTGGACTTACGCTCACTCCGGTTATTGTGCCTGAAACAGTCGGAGTAATATTTATCTCACTTGAAGCAGATACTTGGCCACTTCCGGTAATTGAAGAAATTATTGTCCCTTTCGTAACTGTGGCAGTTAAATATCTGGTAGCTCCGCTCGGACTGGTTATTTTTTTGTATCCGGAATACCCAGCAATTAAAATGATGATGATAATTATCACACTCATTGTTTTATGAGTTTTTGTGAAAGATTTGATTTTAGAGAAAAAGTTTTTCATATGATTTTTTATTGAGGGGGGTTATTTAAAATTCCTGAACGAGGGAACTCGGACATCGTCCCAGCAGGCATTATTCTAATAAATTTTGCTTCGATTTGTCCTTGTGGGTTGGGAGATCCTATTACTACCACAAAGTCATTGATTGCTAGGTCTGTTTGATTTGCCGGGGTTCTTATTTTTTGGATTTTAGTGTCGCTTGAGAGTAAAATTACTTTTTCGGTATTATCTTTGTCTGCAACAATGATGCTTGGTATGGTAATTTTAATAATTTTTCCAACTGCACCGTGAGCGTTCGGGAAATTTGGACCGCTTAGGTTATTGAAACCAGGGCTAGGCAGCATTCCGAAGTTTCGCTCATAGTTTTCTCCCCAAGCCCGCCCGAAGGAGGCGCGATGGAAACCAACCGAAACCCCGGCCGAGAAGATTAACCCAAGAATAATTATTATTCCAACGCCATAAAATATTCCAACTAGGACCCTTGATTCAAAAAAGTTTACAATCTTTTCGTGTAATTTTCTCATGATTTAATATGATAATGATAATCCGCCCTTCTTTTGACCATCAAGCTGGGTAGGTTTGATAATTTGTTTTATTACAAAGCTGAATGATAAAAGGAAAATAGAGACGAGAATTAGTGTGTAAATAACGTTAGTCATCGGTAAAGAATCGGTTAAAGACAGAATGAGTTCTTTCCAGTAGGAAATGATTGTACCATTATTTGAAAATACAACTGACCAATAATCAAAAAACCCTGATTTTGTGAGATTATTAATTAAGGCTACAAATACTGGGACAAAACCTGTAAAAGAAAACAGCCCAACAAAGGAGAAAACATATAATTTAATCTTACGGCGTCTTTTTTCTTGCTCCACCACCCTGTTCCAAACACTCAAAAGTAGTTTAGGGTCAGGAGTGAAACGACCCTTAATTAATATTTTAGTTAGTTCCTTTTCCATACAACTATATATACGGCGGAAGGAGCCATTTTGGTGCAGCTAGGAGAGGCTAGGAAGGAAGGCGGCTTGGTCTTCTTTTAAAAAAAGAACCGAAATATGGTAGATAGAATAGGTAATGAAGAAGGCCGCCAGGACGTCAATCGAATAATGGTAATGGCCTAAAAGAACGACTACTGCAATAAAAGCCGAATAAGCTAAAAAAATGTAACGCAATGTTTTATTTTGCCAAAAAATAAGGGCCATTAGAAAAGCAAGGCCGGTATGTCCGGAGAAAAATAAATCCCCACCAAAAGTAAATTTACTGAACCAATTGCTGCTCGTACTTATGGCTTCGGTGGGGAAGGGTCCCAAGTGAGTAAGACTAATAAAAACAGAACGAATAACGGTGAACAAAGAAATACTTTTTAAAGTAAAAGGAAGTTTCTTCGGATTGTGCAAAAGTAGTCCCGCTACAAAAGTAAAGAGTACGAGGGGGCCATAAATAAAATATAGGTCCACGTCGTATACCCGGGTATTGGAAAGAACAATGTCGGTGACCGAGTTGCTAACTTGCTCAGTGGCATAAGTGCCGGCGATAAAATTTATATACAGGCTGATACCTAGATATATTAAACCAATCAAAAGTGAGATTAAGAATCTTCTATCTTTTAGTGCCACGTTCCATTTTTTCATTATGTCTTTCATCTTACTTTTTTAGTTCCTTTAATTTTTCTACGGCTACTTTAATTCTTCTTTGTTCAGATTGTCGATTGAAATTAGCAGCAGGTATTTCTGCATGGGTTGCATTAGTTACGAATGTTCTTGAGCCTTCTCTTTTTCCTGGTATGATAATAGAACCTAGTGTATCAGGATGTTTTTCTTTTTGTTCTCTGGCGTCTTTTTTAAGACTGGGAGTTATGGTAGTAGAATCTTTCAATCCATATATTTCATCAACTTTAGTTTCAGGTTTAAGGGTTAATCCTTTTCCAAGTGCCAATATTAATCGAGACATACTTTTCTCTTTCATTTCTTTTTGTTCTTTATCCATATTTTCACGAATATCTCTTTTGGCTAATTCTGCATTTACGCTTTTTATGAAGTTAGATTCACCTCCTCCGATTTTTCTAACATAAGAATTATTAAGCAGACCTTTTATTGAATCATATAAAAAACCTACTGGTATTTGTATTTGTTTTATTGTTGATCTACTAAGAGTTACAGGAAGTACCGCCCTTATGTTTATTTCTATCTTTTTATTTTTTGTATCATTTGGTTGTTTTTCTTGGGTAAATTTTTCATCTTCTAGAAGTTTTTCTCCAGTCATTGCGGCCAATCCCGCACCCATGGAAATTCCATATAATTCAACAAAAGTTTTTGCATTACTGTCATTATTTATATTTCCAGTTTTTTCTTTTATAAGTTCAGCATAAATTTCTCCTAATTTTTTAAAAGGATTATCTTTTAAATCCTCATAAAACTTTGGTGTCATTTTACCCAAAAGATTAGTAGGGGAGCCTAGAGTATAAACTTCAACGTTCTCAGGTTCGATATCATTTTTTAGATTCTCTAGTGCCCGAGGCAAATTCATGACGGCTTGGTGCATAGCTTCCTCACAAAAGGTAAACGGACTGCCATTTGTTGTTGTCAAAAAAGATTCTAAGACGAACTCTCTTTTTATTGATGGTTGTTCTGTGTTTTTTTCTAGATTTCCCCTAAGTGTTTTTCCTGAATATTTTTCATAAAGCTCCTTAGCTAGATTTGCAATATTTATATTTGTATACGGATACTCGATTCCTTCTTTTGACTTATAGATAGTTATATTACTCATTTCCTGTCTAAAAAATGTTTCAAAAATTTCTTTTGCTTTTTTGACCTGCTCTGGATTTCCAGGATATTCTTTTTCAAATAAACGAACAGCCTCTTCTCCGTTTGGGAAGGCTATTTCCTCCGATTTTTTTTCTGTTTTAGTATTTGGTTTTCTAAAAATACTTTCCATTTTTATATTTAAAGTGTACTATTAAGAACTCTGGGAGTCAATTTGTCCTTATTTTATCTTCTTTAAAAACCCTTCCATTGCGTCAGATATTTTTGTGATGGTTGTCATATTGTCTTTTAGTTCATGACAAACATTTTCCAAGAGAACAATTTTTGCATTTTGAATTTTTTCTGACATTAATATGCCCCACTTAACAGGGAATATTGTGTCCGCTTTGCCGTGAATAATTAAAGTAGGAACCTTGATGTCTTTTAAAATATTTTCACCATTATACTTGTACGCTTGTTTTGTGACATATAAATATCCTCGTAAACTGGTATTTGAAACATCTGCAAAAATCCTGCGGAGATTAAAGTCTCCAGTGTTTGGATAATCTTTCAGATAGTCTAAATGTTTTCTTTTCTTGGTAGTAGACATTGGGAATTTCATTTTTGATAAAAAATTTAAAAATGGTTCAACTATTTTGGCTTTAGGCATTATTGAAGCATTATAGTGAGGACTGAGAAAAATTATTCCAGTGATGAGTTCTTGATGTTTTTGAATAAAATCAAGAGCGACAAAAGTTCCAAAAGAGTGAGAAATAATAACGAATTTTTTTATTCTTAAAAATTCTATTAGTTCAAGTAGGTCTTTTGAGAAATTTTCTATTTTATAATCAGAATATTCCCGGTAACGTTTCGATAACCCATGCCCTCGAAGATCATAAGTTAAAATATTATATTTGTTATCCAGTTTCTTTTCAAATTCCCAAAAAGCGGAAGAACTGCCACAGACTCCATGAACAAAAACGACAGTTGTTTGGTCCGGCTTCCATTCATTGGTACGATAGTAAGTTTTGTTTTCAAAAAAATATTCTTGCATCATTTTTCTAAGGCTGAATAATAAACCGCTTCCAATTTGTCGACGCTTTTTTCAATGTCATAGTTTTTACTTTTTTCTAGACTCACTTTTCCCATTTTTTTACGGAGGTTGGTGTCTAAGATTAAGGCCAGTACTTTTTCTGCCAAATCTTTATAATTTTTTGTTTCAAATAAAAATCCGTTTCCGTCTACAAAAAATCGCGATGCGCTCATCTTGGCGTCAGAAATAATGATTGGTTTACCACAAGCTTTAGCTTCGAGGACCACCATTCCCTCAAGTTCTGCTAAGGAGGGGAGAACAAAAATGTCGCAAGCATTGTAAGCAAAGATTTTATCTTCTTTGCTCACTAACCCCAAAAATGTAACATATTTACTTACTAAAAGTTCCTCAGTTAATTTTTTTAATTTTGTTTTCAAATATCCGTCACCGACAATTATTAAGTGAGTGTTTGGATGTTTTTTGACAATATGGGGTATCGCTTTAATAAGAGTGTCAACAGATTTTTCTGGGAATAAACGACCCACAAAAAGCAATTTTGTCGTGTCCTCCGGGATATTGAATCTTTGATAAAAATCGCCAATAGGCATTGGCCTAAACTCTTTCGTGTTTATTCCATTACTAATGATGTGAGAAAGTTGACCTTTTTTGCTTAATTTTTCAAGTAAGGTGCGGGCCATTTCCGATGGATAAATAAGAGAGCTTGCTTTACCATAAGTCCACATCAAATACGAATTCCATAAATTGTTTAAAGTCGGTTGAATTATTTTAGGCATATCCATAAAGAGATTCTCCGGTTGGGAGTGAGAATGGGCTACCATTTTGATGCCAAGGGCACGAGCCGCTTTGATGGCTACGACTGACCCTGACATGGGCAAAATTATATGGACCATATCAATCTTTTCAGCCTGAAAAACTTTTTTTAACTCTCTGACAGTTGGGAAGGCCAAATACCAACCACATGATTTTGGCACGGGTAAACTGCGATAACGATAAGCCCTGATGCCATCATGAACACTGTGGGTTTTATGGTCGGGTGATTTTGCTCCGATGAAAATGACATTGTGCCCGCGCTCTTTTAGTAATTTAGCAAAACGTAAAGTTGAGACAACCACCCCAGATTTGTTGTTGCCAATCGGGTCACAGATCATTGCAATATTTAGTTTAGTTTGTTTTTTCGGCTCCATTTGCTTTTGATTTTTTTGAACGGTTATAAAATACTTTTACTAAAATAAGTAATACCGCCACAACGGCCAATACACTCATGATTTTTGCATAGTCGTTCAGATATATTCCGATTCTAGCATAAGCTTGACCAAAGAAATATCCGATAGCGAGTAAGACGCCAAATTGCAAAATGTCGGTGATAAGGCAAACCCTTAAGTATTTTAAGAATGGAATTTTTAACATTCCCGAAACCATCAGTCCGCTAACTCCGATCCCGTGAATAAATTTTGAGGCAACGATTGCTCGGGTGCTTTTTTTATTGAAATATTTTTTTGCGTTTTCGAGGTTCTCTGAAGTTACCCCAAAATACAAAATCCATTTGGTGATAGAGTTATGGCTTAGTCTTCCAACAAAATAAAAAATGGAATCCGAGATAACGTCGCCCAAGATGATTATTGGGTAAGCAATAAAGACATTAAAGACTCCGGTTGCAATTAAAAAACCGCTAATAACAGTCGCAAAGGGTCCTTCGATAATAATTATCGGGAGCAAGATCAGGTACTTGAACTTTATTAATAACAGTAAAATAGTGCTCATAGAAAATTATTATATCATTTTTCGGAGTTCAAGAAGAGCACGATGATGATAGCTCTTTACTGTGTTTAGTGGTTTATCTAAAATTCTCCCAATTTCAGAGAATGTCAGATCTTCTTGGTAATGCAGAATTAAAACCGTTCGAAAGTGAGGGGGTAGTTCTTGTAGAAGGCTTCTGATTGCTTCTTCGTCTTCCAGTCTTTCTAGTGTTTCGTCTGGCAGAGGGTTATCATCCACCACAGTTTCGGAAAAATCAAAATCATCATCAGTAGACATTTCTGAAAACAAAATACTTTTCTTTTTCTTTAAAAAATCGATTGCAGTATTTTTTGCAATGGTAAAAACCCAGGTTTTAAAACTTGCCTTTTCGGAATCGAAGTCACTGAGGTTTTTCCAAGTTTTTATAAAAGTTTCCTGGGTGACGTCCGGAGCATTATATTTACCAACTAAGTAAGCAGAAAAGTTAAAAATCGAGGAGGTGTATCTTCCGATTAATTCTTTGAAAAGTTCTTGGTCACCCTTATTATAGAGTTCGATTATTTCCTCATCGGTCATCAGGTTTCGCATAAATTAAATATTAGCATAAAATCAAGTAGACTTTTGGTCAAAAAATGATAGGCTACAATATATTGCTCTCGTAGTTTAATGGATAGAATAGGAGCTTGCGGAGCTTCTGATGCAGGTTCGATTCCTGCCGAGGGCACAAAAATAAACTTTAAAATCCTAGTGACTCCATAATTTTCTCGGACATGTGTTCTTTCATCGCGACTTCCGGAATATTTTTTATGAGCAGTGACTCCCTGATTTGGTCTGCTTGAACAAGTTCAATCGGAACCGAAAGAGTAGGCATGATTAATCTTTTAGAGTGGATAAAGAGGGTTGGTTTTTTTTCTTTCTCTACCCAAAAAGCTTTGATGTCTACGAAAGGGTAGATACGAGTTTTTATTTGGAAGCCTTTTTCGTTTATTTCGTATGGAACGATTTCTGGTTTTTTTATCGCAAAAACCGCAAGAAGAATACCACCAATGATTAGGAGAAGAGCGAAAAAATAATTTCCAAAAATAACTGAAGCAATTGAGCTTGCTGTGACAATTACCCCGAGAGCCCAAAACCAGTCGGTGTGACGTTCTCTCTCTTCATACTCAACCGCTGACCAAGTTATTTTTTGTTCCATTAGATAATTATACCAAATATTCTAGCCCGGTGTCTATTGCGGGCGGTTTGGTACGCTGTTGGAACCAATATTACGTAGTTACAACAAGCTACGTATTCTAACCAATAGCTTCGCATCACTTTCTAATAAATTCATTGGGCGTTTTTAAATTTAAACTTAAGTGTAATCTTTCGTAATTGTAGTATTGCAAATATTTTTTAAGTTCGCAATTAATTCTTTTCACGTCAGTCGGTAATTTATCTAAATATTCTTCTTGAATAGTTCTGTTTACTCTCTCAATATGAGCGTTGTCATTTGGT
>CAIQAL010000006.1 GCA_903869825.1 uncultured bacterium | reverse complement strand
TCTTTTGTGCGGTGCTGTTCGTCTAAATAGCAAATTTTCATTTCTAAACTTTTCCAAGCCGCAGAGTCGGTAACAAATCCTTGTTTGTCTTTCTCTTGGCTGAAAAGCTCGCCCTGGCTTTCCTCAGCCGGCTTTTCATTTTTAAAAACCGGCGGAAGCTGGAAAAAGTCTCCCGAGCACACCACCTGTATTCCGCCAAAAGGACGCGCCACCCGTTTTATATACTGGCAAATTTTATTTACCGCCTCAAACTGCGAGGCCTTAATCATAGAAATTTCGTCAATAATCAAAACCCCGGTATTTTTGATGCGTGTTCGCAAATACCCCCTGTCGCAAACATTCCTGACATCTGCGTCATCAAGCTCTTCGCGCATTCCCAAGCCCGACCACGAATGCAAGGTAGTCCCGCCCATGTGCGTAGCGGCAATTCCCGTGCTGGCAGTTATAGAAACCGCGACATTATTTTTTCTCAAATATTTAATATATTCGTTCAACAAAAAAGTCTTCCCCGACCCCGGTGGCCCAGTCAAAAAAGTGTTATACCCCATCTTCAAAATATCCAGCGCTTCTTTCTGTTTCATAACAATAGGATATTATACCATCTTTAATTTTTTCTCCAAACCATTGAAAAGACCATCATTTAGTAATAAAATTAAGATAATAATAAAAAATGGAACCAAAAGAGAATAATTTTGCATTTATAGATGGGCAAAACCTTAATCTTGGAATAAAAAGTTTGGGCTGGAAATTGGATTACGTCCGTTTTAGAAAATATTTAGCCGATAAATATTCTATAGTTACAGCATATTACTTTGTAGGATATGTTGCAGGAAATCAGCCACTCTATTCCGGTCTTCAGAAAGCAGGATATGTTTTAGTTTTTAAACCGACTATTCCCGACGGGGAAGGGAATATTAAAGGTAATATAGACGCAGATCTTGTTTTGCAGGCGATGATTGATTTTTCTAACTATAATAAAGCGATAATTGTTACGAGTGATGGAGATTTTTATTCACTCGTGAAACACCTTTATGAGAATAGCAAATTACGTTTTGTCATGAGCCCGTATGTCAAAACCTGTTCGACCCTGCTAAAAAAGGAAGCCAAGGAGAAAATTGTATTTATGGACAACTTAAAGAAGAAACTTGAGTATAAATGAAAAAGCACCGCTAAGGGACGAGCCCATAGAGGTGCTTAATCGTATGTATACTATAATATTAGCAGATTATACCCCCTTGTCAATAGCAAGGTTTTTATTTTTTAGAAGCTTGAAAATGTCCTCGTTTAGGAATAAAGTAAAGATAATATGAAGATTAAAGATTTACCGAAAATTGAGCAACTTATTGGGCTAAACGCTCAGCTTTCGCAGGAAATTGAACGGACACTTCCTACAATTATTAAATCTTTGGAAAAAACAAAGTTCAGATATACGAGTAGAGCTCTTTTATCCTTCATTCCAAAAACTGGTTACCTAAATAGCGCTATTTTAGAATTATCAGCAAGTAAAAATTTATATTCTGCCGCGATTCTGTCTCGTTCCATTATTGAACATAATTTTAGACATCTGTATATCTATGTGCGAGCCTTGAACGATGATAGTGATGATGTCGGCAGGAGATATTACAAAACACTTAAAGCTAGCGAAGATCTTGAGTCGTTTACTAAAATTAACAATTATGATAAAGCCGTAAATCCTACAAAAACAGAATGGAGCACAAGGGGAGAACATAATAAAGCAATTCGTGAAGTTGGAAAAGAATTTAGTATCACACAGACATTTTTTTATCTTGTTAGGAACAACAATAATGATAAAAATGAGATAGTGGAGCATTTCAAAAAGGAATATTTGTTAGAGAGATTAATCGAATATACTAATTTTTCGTCAGGTGTCCACGGAGGACCTTTTGGAGAATTAGTACTTTCTAATCTTCAAAAAGAAAAGAATAAATTTGATAAAACTTTGGACAAATTTGCAAGCGACAGTTTCGAACTTCATTATAGTACAGTAAAATCAACCTATCTTTTCTCCTATCTAATGGATAATAAAATGAAAAAACATTATGATCAGATTATAGCTATAAGGGAAACAAAATAAATTTATGGAAAAAAAGTCTTCAAATAAAAGTTTGGGGAAGGCGAAAGATGTCAAAAATGACGAGTTTTACACTCGTTTTGATGATATTCAAGCAGAATTGAATTTTTACAAAGATCAATTGAAAGACAAGGTGATTTATTGCAATTGCGACGACCCAGCCGAAAGCGCTTTTACCGATTTTTTCAAGCTGAATTTTGATTATTTGGGCATCAAAAAATTGATTTGCACTCGTTATCAAAAATCAAATTTATTTTTGTTTGCTGATCCTGTTAGGAAAAGCGGTTATAGGTTGGAAATAACAGCAAAAAATAAAGACGATAAAAAGCCCGTTAAAATAAATTTGAAAGGAGACGGAGATTTCCGCTCGCCAGAATGTGTTGAATTTTTAAAAGAGGCGGATATTGTTATTACTAACCCACCATTTTCACTTTTTCGCGAGTATATCGATCAATTAGTTAAACATGGCAAAAAATTTTTGATAATTGGAAATGACAATGCAATTACATACAAAGAAATTTTTAAACTAATTAAAGAGGACAAAATCTGGTGTGGCTATACAAGGGTAAAAGAATTTGGACAACCAGACGGAACTTTCAAAAAATTTGGTAATGTTGGCTGGTATACTAATTTAGATGTTAAAAAACGCCGAGAAGAATTAATTTTATATAAAACATACAAGGGTAATGAAAAAGATTATCCAAAATATGACAATTATGATGCGATTGAAGTTTCAAGACTTAAAGACATACCAAATGATTATAATGGTGTGATGGGCGTGCCGATAAGCTTTCTTGATAATCACAACCCCGATCAATTTGAAATCATTAATATTACAAAAAAAGTTGGTTTCCATTTGAGAACAAAAATATATCCAAATCAAACTCAGGTGGACAAAAACGGAAGGAGAACTATAGTATCTAAATTAAACGATGGGGCGACAATAAAGCTAGATACCCCACCCGTCGGGCAAACTTATTACATGGTAGATGGTAAATATTATATACAACTCTATGCGCGCATCTTAATTAAAATTAAACGAAAGAATATATGAAAACAACACACCAAAAAATAAAAGTAAAAGATGTTTTTAATGGATACCAAGACAAGAATTGGGACGGCGTTGTCGGCTATGGCGGAAAATTGGATATTCGCCCAATTTACCAGCGCGAGTTTATTTACAACCCAGAAAACGAGCGAGCAGTGATAGGCACAATTTTGAAAGAGCATCCACTCAATTTATTGTATTGGGTAAAAAATGGCGATAATTTCGAAGTGTTGGACGGGCAACAGCGAACATTGTCAGTTTGTCGTTTTCTTGACCACAAATATCACATTGAACTCAATGGCGAAAAACGATATTGCGATACGCTATTGAAGGAAGATTTGGATAAAATCAAAAATTATGAATTAGATGTTTATATTTGCGAAGGAACGGAAGGGGAAATTTTGGATTGGTTTAAGACGATAAATATCAAAGGTAAGGAATTAAATAATCAAGAATTATTAAACGCCACTCATACCGGAAATTGGCTTACCGATGCGAAAAAATATTTTAGTAAGCCGAGCTGTGCTGCCAAAGGTTTGGGAGAAGATTATATTGATGCCAGCGTGGAGCGACAGGAATTTTTAGAGACTGCTTTGAAATGGATAAATAACGGAGACGCACAAGGCTATATGGCGCTTCATAGAAACGATGCAAATGCAAAAAAATTGCAAGATTATTTTGCTAACGTAATTGAATGGATTGGGAAAACTTTTACTACTTATCGCAGAGAAATGAAAAATGTGAATTGGGGAGAGCTGTATAACCAGTTTAAGGACGCGAAGCTTGATGCTGCTAAATTAGAAAAGGAAATTGTCAAACTATTGGAAGACGAAGAAGTTGGCAATCAAAAAGGAATTTATGATTATGTTTTGACAAGAAATGAGCGAAGTTTAAATTTGCGAACTTTTGACGAAAAAACCAAGCGCCGAATCTATGAAAAACAAAAGGGAATTTGTCCAAAATGCAAAGGCGAGAACAAGAAAAAGAAATGGAAATTTGAAGAAATGGAAGGCGACCATAAAAAGCTTTGGAGCGATGGTGGCAAAACTATTCCCCAAAATTGTCAGATGTTATGCATAACTGATCACCGAGAAAAATCTGGAAAATAATTTAAACATGAGGAAAGCATGAGCCAAACATATAATATTTATTGCGATGAGAGTTGCCATTTAGAGAACGACAAACAAAAGGCGATGATCTTGGGGGCGGTTTGGTGTCCTATTGAAAAGACTAAAGAAATTTCAAAAAGAATTAGGGAAATAAAGGAAAAGCACGGAATGAAAAAGCAGTTTGAGATTAAATGGACAAAAGTTTCTGATTCAAAACTCGCTTTTTATTTAGACGTCGTCGATTATTTTTTTGATAACGACGATTTGCATTTTCGTTGCCTTGTAGTTCCGGATAAACAAAAATTGAATCACACTTTGCATAATCAGAGCCATGACGAATGGTATTATAAAATTTATTTCGACATGCTCAAGGTTATTTTAAATCCCGAATCTAGGTACAAGGTCTATTTAGATATTAAAGACACAAAGGGAGGAGAAAAAATAAAAAAATTACGAGAAATATTGTGTCATAGCATGTATGATTTTAAACACGAGATTATCGAAAGTGCTCAATTGGTTCGTTCGGAAGAAATCGAGTTAATACAAGTGTGCGATCTTTTAATAGGAGCTATGAGTTATTTCTATCGTGAGTTAAAAGATAACGAGGGAAAGGTGAAAATTATTGAAAGGATAAAAGAAAGGTCTGGATATGGTTTGGAAAAGTCGACTTTATACAAAGAAGAAAAATTCAATGTTTTCATTTGGAAAGCATCAGAATTGTAATCAATGCTAGAATTACCGGGGCTTGTAAAATTAGAAGATTTTAAGGGCGACTCAAGTAAATACATCGAAGCAGTGTATTCTTTTTTTAAAGAAGATTTTGTCATAAAAAGAATTTTCTATACGGGGCTTGTGGTGAATTACATAAAAGATCCTATATATAAGGGCAAGGAATTTACTTTTTGGCACATGATAAGCGAGGGAGAAATAGAGGAAGAAAGGACGCCCGATATTAGAAGGTGTGAAAGGATAAAATGGCCAAAGTCAATAATTGAAAATAGCAATGATGAGCAGGTAAAAGTATGGGCAAACGAAAGAAAGAATAAGAAAGGAAAAATACAAAAAAGGATTTGTTTTTGTTATGGGAAGTGGGAATATTTAGTTGTTATAAGTAAAAGAAGCGGCTATTTATTATTTACTACGGCATATCCATTGTCTGGTAACAAAAAATGGAAAACCCAAAAAGAATATGAAGGGTATATAAAAAAACAAACACCGCCCTTTTAGGGCGGCATCCGATACTCCTTCTACACATGGTAGATGAGCTTGCTTCAGTGTATCACGAAAATCAGAGTCAATCAAGAGTTATCCACAGGTACAATATAATACGTAGCAGCCTAAAAATAGATTAATTTATAAAAATTTTATGAATAAAAATGTGCAGGGGGTGATTGCGATAATTGCGGCGGGGTTTGTGATGGTTTCGGCGATGTTTAATCCGTGGGTTTCTATGATAATTTCGGTTGTGGCGTTGGTGGGGTTGGGGATTTGGCAAATGGTTTCTGGAAAAAATGGTTCGCAGCCCGCATTGGATTTAATTGGGAAAGAAGCGGTTGAAAAAGAAGAGCGTAAAAATAAGATATTAAAATTTTTGGAGGGCAAAGAAAAAATTTCCAACAAAGACGTGGAAAAACTTTTGGGCGTTTCCGATTCTACCGCCACGCGATATTTAAATGAACTGGAGAAAGAGGGGACAATCAACCAGGTGTACACAGACGGCCCGTATGTTTACTATTCCATCGGGTCAACGCGCTGACCCGATAAAAAACGCCTGATGTTTGAAAAGCAAAGGCGTTTTTTGTTATAATGTCTTAATGACAGAAGAAATAATAGTTGATTCTCTAAATAAGGATTTTGAGAATATTAAAAAAATTGATGAAAATGGCGTGGAATAATATTAACCATATTGATTCGTTATGAAAATGGTTTTATAATTAAAGTATGAAACCAAAAAATGATGTTATGCCGAATGGGAAAACAAGATTAAGGCACAATCTTTATAATTCTCAATGGGCGCAAAATAATAGAGACAAGGTGAATGTTTATCATCAAAAATGGATGGATAGGCGAAGGGAATGGTATTTTAAGCTAAAGAGAGGGAAAAGTTGTGTAGCATGTGGAGAGAGCCATCCTGCTTGTTTAGATTTTCATCATATAAATCCTAAATTAAAAACTGGAATAATAAGAATGTTGTCTCTTTATTCTAATGACAATGATCGGGTAATTAAAGAAATAAAAAATTGTATTTTACTTTGTGCAAATTGCCATCGTAAGCAACATTATAAAGATAGAATAAATAAAGAAATTAATGACGCGGGTTATAGGGGATTGTATGGTATGCCGTTAAATCAAGTTGAGGTGAGGAAGGGAGTTAAAAAAGGAGAACTTTTGGACAGGGCGGGTACAACTGAATTGGCTGCTAATTTATTCCGTATTACGCAGACCGATGATAAAATTAGAAAAGATAATATTCGTGGAGACTTCCAAGCATCGCAAACTCACTTCATGGTCGGCGGAAAAGTAAGGCAAACGATTAAAGATATCGGCGGCACGACGCCGGAAAATTTGCCGGCAGAAAGACACATAAGAGAATTAAAAAGTGAAAAGAAAAAACTTTTAAAAGATAAAAATAGAAATTTATCATAATTCCATCGGGTCGTCGCGCTGACCCGATAAAAACCCGGGCTAAAACTCGGTTTTTGTTTGGTTGCTGTCATTGACAATATTGTGATTTTTTGTTATTATTTGTTTGTGTTTCAGCTCATTCCAATCCAGCAATAGAGGATGATATATCCATGATAGACCACACTCCGTTGGGACAGTTGAAAGATTTCTGGGACAAGGAAGGCATGCCGTATATCCTTAGTATCTTGGATGGCCGGTATCGGGTACCGGAAATCCAAACATACGCAACGCATCTTCTGGGCGAAGTCCAGGCCAGGTACAGCTTCCAGTTGCAAGTCACGTTGTCAACCACAAACTCAAAGGACAGGGCCGGTAAAAACATTGTCCTGCCATTCGGTGCTAGCGCCAGCCAGGGAAGGCCAACGATAACTTTCTTCGTGCCGGCCGTCAGGACGCTGTTCCGGGAACTGCGCCAGAAGAAGCTCGAAGGCTTCCGGGGAAGATTCGAAAGAATGCTGGTGACCGGATTCTGCCACGAATTAGATCACCTTTCCCGAGGAATGCTAGAGCGGCCTACCGCCAGTCAATTCGTGGACGACGAGCGCATTGCTAATGCTGCCACATGCCAGAACGTGATGCGAGTATTCGTTGAGGTTTGTGGCGAGGAGCTAGATAAAGCCGACATGAAGGTCTACGCAAAGTGGGTGGCGTGCGGCAGGAATGCCGAAAGCCAGCAATGGAGAGATTTCATTGCTAGCACATACGGCACGATTTCGAGAGGGGCTTGGTTCGCCAGCTCATGACCATTCTTCGGGGGTGGTCTTTTTTTTGCAAATTTTTCTTGGTAGAATAAATTAGATTTAAATAAAAAAATAAATATAAATGTCGCAATATTATAATCCACAAAGAATCAGGGGGCTGTATGAGCCGGGGGCTAAAGAGGCGTTTAGGTTGAGCAGGAGCAGGATAGATTTATTTTTAAATTGTCC
>CAIQAL010000005.1 GCA_903869825.1 uncultured bacterium | reverse complement strand
TTAGGAGATGCAATCAAGCCAGCAGCTAAACTTGGATTAAAAGGATTGGCGTATTTTGCGAATATACCTTCTGAATTACTTTTAGATGCAGTTAAAAATCCAGCAGAATATAGCACTGCCATTAAAGGCGGAGAGGATTTTTTAACTAAAGTCGTAAAGACTGTGGGAGATAGTTTGGGAAAGGCATCAGAAGCAATGGGAAAAAAGATTGATGACTTAATGTCTCCGATAGCTAACACTACAATTCAGGGGGGCAAAGATGCAATAAATGGTTTAATGGGTAATATAAATAAAATATTCTCTAATCCTGTAAATGATATTAAGGTGGCAGAAGATGATTTATCTAAATTATTGCCGAAAGAATTAAAAACTTCTAATGCCTCGTTTGGAGGGATTAAATTTCCACAAGGAACTGGAACTCCAAAACTTGATTTTAGTTCCTCTACTGTTGTAAAAGGTGCAGAACAAGCTGTGATACAGAAAGCGTATGATTTTGTAAATAGTATTGATGAAACATCTACTGCACAAGATGTCAATAAAGTATTACAAAAAATATGGGCATTGAGAGGAGATATGCCAGGAGGGCAAACTTCCACAAAAGCAATTCTTGGTAAAATGTATAATGCAGTTGATAACTTTGTAGATACAGCTATCCCAGAATTGGGGAAGGTAAGAGAACAAATTAAGCCAATGGAAATGTTGTTGAATAATATGAGA
Source organism: uncultured bacterium (assembly GCA_903869825.1). Lineage (GTDB taxonomy): Bacteria > Patescibacteriota > Minisyncoccia > Phycocordibacterales > UBA9973 > UBA9973. The sequence goes on along the minus strand of CAIQAL010000005.1, from coordinate 2,513 downwards.
GATGTTATTCCTCAAAAAGCCGGCGGAAATATGACTGATTCAGAGATACAAGTGGGAAAAAAGAATCTGCTTAAACTTTATGATGCCGGATATGGAGAAATGAAAAAGACAGCAGAAAAATATGCTTCTGGGATAGGGGGAGAAGTTGAAGGGGATGTAAAAAATCTAATGCAAGATGTGGGAGGGGCAAAAATTGGAGGAGTAAAAGTAGCAGGGTTAGGTAGAATCCAACCGGGATCGGTTACGCAGGCAACCTCAAAAGCTATTAGACCTATTTGGGGTTGGTTAGCTAAACAGGCAGTTGAAGACCCGCTTGGAGCTTCAAAACTCGTTCAAAATTTATTGGATAATAATGTGGGAGAAAGTGTTATCAAATCCATTATTGGTTCAATGTATCAAAAAAATGTTAAGTCAATTATGCCTGTTAAAAAATAATCTATGTCAAAATTTATCATTCAACCCACTTATCGTTTTTCGACAAGTTGTCATGCTCCCATAGGGGTTGTAAATTTGAGTAGTGAAAGCACTTCTTTTGTTCCTCTGGATTTGTTAAATCAAAAGATGAGCAAGGTCTTATATGGTCTATGTGCCAACTACCTTTCCCATAATTATCCCAAGACATTTTTGGTTGAAATTGCTTTTCTAAATAAAGTTTTAAATATTCAATGGAACAGCCCGTTAATTTTATTACAGAAGTATTTCTATAATTTCTTGAAACAGCTCTTCGAAACCTGCTCCTTAATTTATTTGAAATTAAAAACTGTATGTCAGTTAATTGCTTATTTTTTTTGTAGCAGTATATTTTATCTTTATTCTTTTGAAAATAAATCTTTTTACCCAATAACTTTTTTTGCCTATTCCTTTTGTAAGAATCTCTATCATATTTGCGGAACTTTTCTATATTTGAATCACGATATTTTTTCCTTACCATTTTTATATGTTCAGGATTTTCTAAACGAAATTTACGCCTCTGTGCGAGCAGTCGTTTTCTATTTTTTATATAATATAACTTTCTGTGAGTTACCCCCTCTTGATAGTTTTTATAGGGCATATACTTAATTATAACATAAATTTATGGGAGAAACAACAAGGAAATTCTACGTATTATCAACTTATGGTGAATTGCTCGATGTAGCAATGCAACTTAAAGATGAAGGCAATGAAGTGGTTTTTAGCGTTCCAGAAAAGGATTATTCTAAAATAGGAGAAGGAATATTAAAAAAAGATAATGATTGGTTTAATTATCTTGAAAAAGATTATATTTTCCTCATAGATGGTTGTGAAAATGGGAAACTACAAACTTATTTAAGGGATAGGGGAGAGTTTGTTTTCGGAAATGGTGGCGAAAAAAGTGAAGAGATAGAAAACGACCGGCAAGTGGGGCAGAAACTTTTTAAAGAAGCTGGATTCAGACAGCCATATTCCCAGAACTTTAGTGGGAAAAATGCCTTTGACGAAGCAATCCAATTTATACAAAAAAATAAAGACACTAAATTTATCCTTAAACAAAACGCAGACGCGCCGAAGTCTCTGAATCATGCGGGCAAATTTGACGGAAATGAAGACATGTTGTTTCATCTCGATGGGTTGAAAAAATCTTGGAATGAAGCTGAATTTGGAGAGATAAATTTTGACTTGATGGAGATGGTAGAAGGAATGGAGGTTGCTATTTCTGCCTTTTTCAACGGAAGTGAATTTATGAAAAATAAGAAAGGGAAAATAGTTGCCTTTATTAATTTTGAAGAAAAGAAAGAAGCAGATGGAGGTCTTGGTGAAGTAACAGGAGAACTTGGAACGACATTTATAGGAACAACAGAAGACCATCCATTAGTTAAAGAAGTAATGATTAGACCCGAGATTATAAAAAAACTTAAAGATTTGAATTATCGTGGCGTAGTTGATTTGAACGGTTCAAAAACCTCAAAAGGATATGTGGTATTCGAAATGACTACAAGACCAGGAATACCCGCTTCTTCTTATGAATTTATTGAAGGACTTAATATGCCCACTGGAGAAATGATAGAATTAGTGGCAAAAGGTTCAGATTTTCCTATTGAAATTAAAGAAGGTCTTGGAATGGTAATGGTTGTGGCGGCAAAACCCTTCCCCGTAGATGTCTCTGAAAAATCTCAAACATCTTTAGGCGAAAGATTATGGATATTAAAAAACGGCAAACCAATTAAGGAATTTACAGACGAACAGAAGAAGCATATTCATTTAGAGAATTTTGAAAAATCAGATGGAATTTATAGGGTAGCAACCAAGAATGGCTATCTATTGACAGTTACGGGGACAGGTAGGACAATTAAAGAAACGAGAGATAAATTAATAAAATATATTAAAGATAATTTGTATGTTTCCGGTCAAAAGTGGAGAAGCGATATTGGGAAAAGAATTGAAGAATACGAATCCGAACTCAACACCTACAAAGAAGAGTCGTCATCTTCTTTAATGCCAAAGAAAAGAGAATTATTTATTAAAAAATAATGTCGCATATAAATAATCCGAGTAGC
>CAIQAL010000004.1 GCA_903869825.1 uncultured bacterium | reverse complement strand
TCCGCCAGACCTTTGAATTGGGTTTTCCCTTTCTGCGGAAGTGAAGCCCAAACACTTTTTAACTCTTCAACCGATTTCGCCTCTTTAAGTTTTGTTTCGTATTCGTCAAAGTTTTCCGTTTCAATATCTTCAACCGAACCTTTTTGCATTTCCTCTGTGATATATTGTTTAGCCATTTCTTCGGGAAAAGCAGACCTCAAAGCGTGCATCTCGGCTACTTTGGCTATCATTGTATGAGGTTTAGTTTGCCAGAGGTTTTTACTGGTACTGTATTCGTTGAAAAATACCGTTGCTGTGTAATCTCCTATTATGCCGTCAACATTTCTTTTAATGGTAATAGTGCAACTTTCAAGATTTTTCTGCCCGTCATAAGTATATTTTGGTTCGGACTTACCGGCTAATCCCGACCTCATAGCAATTTTACGGCTGAAATCTATTGAACTGACAAGAGAATATCCTGCTCCATATCTGATAGCATAAACGCTTTTTTGAAGAAAATCCTTAAAAGTAAATCCCCTCATCATACCTTCAAAAATACATTGTTCCATTAAAGGTCTATCAAACCCCTTAAATGTTGTAGAGAGTAATGCTTTTACTGCTTCTGGCTTTCTTAATTCTTTTGAAAACTCTTTTTGAACTATCTCTAATTGAGATTCATTGTTTTTCATATAAGTTTGCCCGATTAAGTCTGCCCGACCTGCTCGCAATGTAATTAAGCGGTGGGTGCAGACAGATTTAATCGGATACATTGCTAATTATTTTTTAAACTTACTATAATCGTATTTTCTATGGCACGGAACACACATTGGAATATAGTCATCAAGCACCCTACGATATTGATGGTCTATATTACACCAGTGATACATTCTTTTATCATTTTTTCCGCAAACCTCACAATGGTTTGCCTTTCCTAACCATCTATACAACCAGTGGTGCAATCCGACATATCCAACCTTGTTTCCTTTCCATAAATGATTTTTACTGCCCGTCATTCTCTTTTTTGCTTCTTCTTTCCATTCTTCAGTATGTTTTAATCCAAGTGTGTTTTTGTTTCCTATCATATCTGGACGCTTTCTTTTTGTTTTGTTTTCCATAGATTTTTTATTCTTCGTCTGCTGGATAATCCAGCCCATCGTCTTCGTCCTCGTCTGCAATTTTCTCTAACTCTTCCTCGTCTTCATCTTCAAATTGGTTGAGTAGAGTTTCAAGATAATCCGACTCGCTAATTTCTTCTATACTATTATACATACCTAAACCACAAATATCCAAAGGCAAAAATTGCTATTGCTGTTAAAACTTCTGCGAAGTGATAAGCAATAATTTTAGCAGTTTCTTTTCTTTGTCTATTTTGGTATTTAATTATATTTTGTTTTGCGTAACTCATTTTATATTGTATTTAATTGTTTATAAACGACCTTTGATAATTTACGATACTCATACTCACGGCTTTTTGCGTAGTTGATTGGAACTTTAAATTGTCTATAAAGTTTCCAAGCAATTTTCCAAAATTCTTCTCCGTGATGTTCTTTGACCGGTGCGAGAACATGAGCCATTTCGTGAAGCAATACTAATTTCTGGTCTCGCCTATCTTGTCCGGCAGTTATTGTAATCCATTTTAATCCTGTTAATCTGTTTGTGTGCATCACTCCCGAACTCTGCATATTCTTTGGTCTGAAACTTTGTATTCTTTCTCCGCTTTGAGTTATTATTACTCCTCCGTTTTTTCTGTGGCTTCTTCTCCAATTAACTGGCGGTCTTACAATTTGATATTCAGTGCAGATTTGATTTATTATCTCGTCTGCCCATTTTGGAGTTGTCATAATTATTTTGGTTTTTTAATTTTAATATTTTTTTCCGACCTTTTACTACCCGCTAATTACATCTTAATTCTTTCCAGTTTCGTTGTCAAGTCCTTTGTCAATTTTTCTCATTTTCTCCATTGACTTGGCAATCATTTGGCGTATTCTTTCTCTGGTTACTCCAAATATAATTCCTGTTTCTTCTAATGTATGAGGAACACCATCATCTATTCCCCACTTGAAGGAACATATTTTAAATTCGCGCACAGTTAATTGTTTTGCCGAAGGTTCTAATCTTTTTAATGCTTTGATATAATTTTTGTTCATATATTAGTATCTTAATTTATTACAAGTCCTTTGTCAAGCCCTGTCAGTTTTTATCCACTTGACAGCGTTTTCAAAATGAAATACAATGATAATATGAAACAAATAAAAAACAAAAAAAATCCTCTTTCGGGTAAGGCATTTTTTGACAAAGAAGGCAACCTTTGGATGTCAAAAGAAAAAAAATTTGGTGGACAATTAAATCCAAAAGTAAAACCGATAGAATGTCAATATCTT
>CAIQAL010000003.1 GCA_903869825.1 uncultured bacterium | reverse complement strand
TTGGTGTAGGATGGTTTACTGTAAGTAATATGAATCGAAGTAATAGCAACCAAGGGTTGGTAACTAATCGAGTTCTAACTCCTGCTTCTGGATTACTTTCTGTCGGTATGACAGGAGACATTATTAAATCATTGCAAAATAATTTAATTAATCTAGGTTATCTTGCTGCTGGAAACAATACAGGATATTATGACGATTCAACTAAAGGAGCTGTTCAAGCTTTCCAAAAAGCTCAAGGTTTGCCTCAAACAGGAACAATTAATACTGCTTTTGATGATTCAACCTTTTCCTCACTTGCAGAACAACAGGCTTATGAGAAATTTGCGACAGACGAAATTACAGAGTATGTAAAGAAGAATTCCGTAGATTTAAGTAAATATTCTGTTTTAAGAGAAAGTACAGGAGGGAAACTCATTCCTTCGGAAAAATTTGAAGTTATACCAGTTAATGACTTAACTTTCAAAAAATTAGATATAGGAAATGGTAATATAGTGGCAGAAATTACCAACAAGGGAGGTGCACCGGAATTAGATAGATATAAATCATCTTCAGTTTTACATGGGTTGGAGAATGGTACTTATTGGCATAAAACTTGGTTGGGGGGATGGCGTCAGTACGTATTATACGATTAACAATATTTATTGTCTTTAATGCTGAAAGATTTTAAGCAAAAAACTAGCAAAAACTAGTAAGAACTGTTTTGCTAGTTTTTGATTATTATATAATAAATACCTCTAGTTTTAATTAGAGGTATTTATTTTTATATTTAATAATAAAGCATTAACTAATTAATGGATACTAATTAATGGGTTTAAAATAATCGTGATAGATGAAGAGGTTTTTTGACCACTACTATTTTCAACTGTAAAACGGGCGGCATAAACTCCAACTTAATTATAGACATGACTAAATGTAGCATTTTGAAAAAAATAGGGTGATTGGCTAGAGAATCGGTATCTCCCCAGTCACCGCTGTAGGTCAATGGGCTATTTTTAGGGTCATAGGCCTCGATATTTATTGTAGAAGTTTGGCCAAGGGTAATTTGGGTTTGCCCTTCAAGAGCTGTAATGATTGGAGTTCCACTTTCAATTACTTTTGGCGGTGTGGTGAAAGATATCTCATTAGATAAAGAAAGCCCTGATTTGATGCTTAGCGATAACAATCATTGCTATTCCCCTATCGGGCTACATATTTAGAAAGAAATCATTTTAATATTTTGTATCAATATTATAATATGTTTGATATAATCTATTTTATGAAAGGTATTAGAATTTTCCTTCTGATCTTAATAATTTTAGGCATTATTGCTCTAATCACTCAAAAATTTTGGGTGCCAAAGTTAGTAGATAAAATCATTTCCTCTCAGAAAATTTTTGCAGTCCTTCCTTCAGAAATACCGACTGGCAATCCGCTTTCCGACGGTCGGCAATGCTATATGTTCGACCACGAGGCAACGAAAGATGCTCCTTACACCGTAAACGAATTCTTAGACATAACGGTTAATGGAAAAAACGTAATAGGAAGTAAAACTGGGATTCAAAATGGCCCTGACATGAGTAACGGGTACGATGGCACTATTGCCGGAAATATCGATAACGATATCATTTCCGATGTTTTCTCTTATACTATTGAAGGCTCGCAAAATAATGAAAAAGAAATATATCGAACAAGCGCGATAGGTTTGATCAAATTGAGATACCCACTCATTGAAGAAAAACAAATTTTAGTGCCGGACACTTCAAAAGCATACCAATCTCTCCCCTACGCCCGGGTTGAGTGTACGGGGTCAAATTAAATTTGATATAATAAAAAGGCCGAAATTTAGTAATTATTAAATTAGACTTATTAATAAATATATAAAAATATGCAAAATAAATCTTCGTTAAAATATTATGTTATCGTAGTAGTAGTTTTGGTTGTGATTGTTCTAATAGTAGTGCTTGCTGGTGGAAAATCAAAATCAACTGAAGAAAAAAAAGAAGCGACAAACACGATGGCAAATTCTGTAACCAATGTTCCATTAACTCCAGAAGTAAATACAAATTCAAACACAAACAGTGACCTTGTTGGTACTTGGGTTTCCGCAACTCCCGGTAAGGGAATGGAGGGTTCTGAAAAAATTGTAACCGCTCGTTCATCCACAACTATCACCACTTCTGGGGATGTAAATATTACCATTGAAAAAGTTGAAAATGGCACTGCTATCGGCAAAATAGCTTACACCAATCTTTGTTATACGACCACTATCACGTTTTCCGGCAAAACAAGCGCCCCAAGTGCTCCTAAATGCATCAATACTCCTAGTGCAAACGCTCGAATCAAAGTCTCCGGCAATACTCTTAGCTATAACGGAGTAACCGCTCTCAGTTCCGATGTTTCCTTCACTGGAACTTATTCCGGCAATACTATCACGGGAACTTTTGTTCGAACAGGAGCCTACGGAAAAGTTACCGGAACTCTAAACCTCGTCCGAGCATAAAAACAAATACCCTTTAATTAAATGGTATTTTTTTTGCTTGATTAGTTTTACTTTTTTGCAGTTAGCTTTTTATTCTTGGTAGCAGGTTTTGCTTTTTTACTAAGAGCGCCTAATTGTTTCTTTAATAGGTTTGCAAAAGATTTAATTTCGGGAGCGTATTCCTTGTATTCTTTGGCATAAGTAGCAGAAAGTGAATCAACCGCTTTATGATACATCGGCTCACTAGCATCTTTAAGAGTAGCGACTTTCTTTAAAACATCCTTTTCCATTTTAGTCATCCAAACTTTCGCTTTTTTTTGATTCTTTTTACCGTCGGACCCAAGCAAATAATATGCTCCAGCACCTATGGTTGCTACTCCTGCCCCAATGGCGACTGCTTTCCCAACTGACATTTTTTTATTTGTTTCTTTTTTCATAGTTTTATAAGTAATTAAGTATTATTAATAATTTTTGTTATCTTTTCGACCCTTTCTCTTTTTCTTAAACAAAAATCGGTAGACAGTACTTTCTCGAACATCTTCAATCATCTCTTTAGTGGTATCACTGATTGAATCCACGTTCTTTTCAACTCGTTCCAACATCCGAGAAAACATCTTCATTGCCCGAATAAGATAAAACAAGAAAACCACTATCAATACCCATAAGGTTACAAAACCTACCGAAGAAATAATAAAGAAAACTTCTGATGCTGTAGTTGGATTCATAACCTTATTGTACTCTTGTTTATTCTTTTGCCAAAATTTTAATTAAGGCAAGCTCAAGTGGGAGTTCAGAAACAAAACTTTTATCAATGTTTTGATAAGCTTCCAATAGAACAGCCAAAGCAGGAGAACGCAAGTTTGTTCCAGAGTCTTCCTTGATTAAACCTTTGAGAAATTCCAAATCTGCCTCAGACAAATCCCCTGTCATTTCTTCAGTAAGATTTGGAGCATACCTCAAAATTACTGCCATCCTAAATTTTTGCATAATGAGTTTCAAATATAATTTCATATCCAAATTTTCTTTGGCGGCTTGTCTAATCGCCATAATCCCAATTTCCGGATTTCTTAAAGCAATAGCGTAAACAAAATTATTGACCAATACATTTTTTGGCGCCCCAGTAATTTTTTCCACCTCTTCTAATTTTACTTTTTTACCTTTGGTAAAATTTAGGACTTTTTGTAAATACCCCAAAGCATCTCGATATGAGCCATCACCCAAAATCGCGAGCAAGTCCGCCGAACTAAAATCCATTTCAAATCCTTCTTTCTTTGCAACAGCAAGAAGCATATTTTTTAAGATAAGGTCTGAAGCCTTCCGAAAGGTAAAAATCTGACAACGGGAAATGATCGTTTCCGGAACTTTGTGTAGTTCAGTAGTCGCCAAGATGAAGATTACATGCCTTGGTGGCTCTTCTAGCGTCTTTAAAAGGCCTCCCCAAGCGTCTTTTGAGAGCATGTGTACCTCGTCTATGATATAAATCTTGTACTTAGAATCAAAAGGAAGCACATATACCCCGTCACGAAGCTCTTTTATATCATCAATTCCACGATTCGAAGCAGCATCTATTTCGTAAATATCATTCTTTGATACCCCAATTTTATTGGCAAAAATCCTTGCTACTGATGTTTTTCCTGTCCCCCTTGTGCCAACAAAAAGATAGGCGTGCGAAATTTTATTGTTCTCAATTGAGCTTTCAAGAATTTTTACGATGTGATCCTGTCCCAGAACTTCCTCAAAATTACCTGGGCGGTATTTACGATATAAGGCTAGATTGTTTTCTGACATAAAGATAGTATATCAGAGAGTTTTATAAATCAAAAACAGTAAGAAGGAGGCTCATACGAACATATAGACCATTTTGAGCCTGACGAAAATATGCCGCTCTTTTATCTGAATCAATTTCATGATCAATCTCATTTACTCTTGGCAAAGGATGTAAAATAATTGCGGTATCTTTTAATTTTTTGACATCATTTATTTTTAAAATAAAAGAGTCTTTTACTTTTTCATATTCGGCAATATTAAGAAAACGTTCCTTTTGAACTCGCGTCATATACAAGACATCTAATTTCGGCAATATATCCTCAAGATTATTTTTTTCTTCAAAATTTACATTATTTTTTTTCAAATATTCCCGATATTCTTTTGCTAAAACTAGTTCTTTTGGTGACACAAAATAAAATTTATTATTTGGATACAGTATTAAAAGTGGAACTAAAGAACGAAGAGTTCGACTATTTAGGATATCGCCGACAAATCCAATAGTAAGGTTTTCCAAGCGGCCTTCTTCTTTCAAAATTGTATACAAATCCAATAGCCCTTGAGATGGATGTTGATTTGCTCCGTCCCCGGCATTAATTATCGGGGTCTTGGTCACACTGGCAGCTTTCTCCACAGAACCAAAAGTTGGATGACGCATTACAATGGCATCGGAATAACAAGAAAGCATGCGAGCGGTGTCTTCAATAGTTTCTCCTTTAAAAGCTGAAGAATTGCCCATCGCATTTTCGGCAGAGATGATATCAGCACCCAATCGTATTGCTGCAGTTTCAAAAGAAAGGCGGGTGCGCGTGGATGGTTCAAAAAAAATACTAGCAACTATTTTCCCAGACAAAAGAGTCGCGGTTTTTGGGTCTCTCAAGGATTTTTCCATTTCTCCCGATCGTAATAATATTGCGTCGACTTCACTCTTTGTAAATTGGTTTGTTGAAAGTATGTGCATATATTTATATTAGATTATTAATTTATATACTCATTATATGATTTAATTTCCAAATCCCATATCTTGTATCGGGCCAGGGCTTTGATGAAAGCTCGCGCAAGCCGCATGTCGGTAAACAGAGGAATTTGACTATCAACTGTTGCTCGTCGAATACGAAAACCATCAGTTACTATATGCTTGTTTTCTTTTGAAAGTACATCGTTCTCACTTAAATTTACAACAAAGGCTATTTTCTTACTATTAATAATATCAATAATATTTGGAGATTTTTCAGAAGCTTTTCGCACCACATGAGCTGGGATTCCATTATTTCTTAAAAATTCTGCGGTCGTATCTGTAGCAAAAATTTTATAACCAAGAGAATTGATAGTATTTGCTGCCTCTAAGAACTTTGCTTTGTTTACTAATTTTCGAAGAGAAAGAACAACCGTTTTTTTATCAAAATCAAATTTATTGGTACTCATTATAGATTTTAAAATTGCTTCATCGTAATCTTTTCCGAAACAAGCAACTTCCCCTGTTGAAGACATCTCCACTCGTAGTACTGGGTCAGCCCCGAGTAAACGTGAGAATGAAAATTGAGAAGATTTTACGACAACTCCTTTTGGATAAGAGAACTTGTGAACTTTTGCCCCTCCAAAAAAGCAATCAACAGCAATCTCCAAAAAATTGATATCCATCGCTTTTGACAATAATGGGAATGTTCGAGAGGCTCGCACATTAACTTCAATCACAAATGGTTTATTGTCTTTGACTAAAAATTGAATATTGAAGGGCCCAGTTATTTTAAGCTCTTTTGCTATTTTTGACGAAATCTCTTTTAACTGAAATTCAGTTGAAGCGTAAACTCTCTGGGTTGGATAAACTATTGTTGCATCACCAGAATGCACTCCGGCATTTTCAATATGTTCCGATATCGCATAAATCATTATCTCACCGTCTTGGGCGACCGCATCAAACTCGAGTTCTTTGGCATTTTCAATAAACTTCGAAATTGTCACTGGAAATTCCCCGGACAGAAGTGCCGCTTTTTCAATAAAATTACTTAATTCTGTTTTTGAATAACACACTCTCATTGCAGCCCCTGAAAGTACGAATGAAGGGCGAACTAAGACAGGAAAGCCTTCGCTCGATGCAAATTTGAGAGCGCCTGATATATTTGAAAAACATTGCCACTTAGGTTGAAGAATATCCAATTTATCCAGTAAGGCTGAAAAAAGATTACGATTTTCTGCCCGGTTAATGTTCCCAGAAGTTGTTCCTAAAATATGGAACCCTTGTTCTGAAAGTTTATTGGCTAAATTATTTGGACGTTGTCCGCCAACAGAAACGACTAGTCCTTCTGCTTTTTCAAATTCATATATATCGGATACTGTTTCATAAGAGATATCTTCAAAATAAAGACGATCAGACATATCATAATCAGTAGAGACTGTTTCAGGATTACAATTTATAATAATGGATTCTTTTTTATATTTCTGAAGAGCCATCGCTGTGTGAACACAGGACCAATCAAATTCAACACTCGAGCCTATGTGGTATGGTCCGCTTCCAAGAACAATAATCGCATTTATGCCCATAGGCGATACATCGTTGTGGTTCCCATGATATGTGAGATACAAATAATTTGTTTTTGCCGGCATTTCTCCCGCCAAGGTATCAATTTGGAATATTGACGGTAGGATCTTCATCCGCTTACGAATTTCTCTGATTTCTTGTTCGGGTTTATTGCAAAGTCTTCCAATTTTTTTATCAGAAAAACCAAGCTGTTTTAATCCTAGTAGTACTTTTGAGGTAAGTTTTTTATATTTTTCAAAATTCTTTTCACCTTCCACTATCTCTTTGATTCTAAATAAAAACCATAAATCAATGCCAGTCATTTTATGAATATAGTTCAGGGATACCCCTTTTTTAATAAGGAATGCCACCACGAAAATTCTTTTGGAAGTTGGTTGGCTCAACAATTTTCTCAATTCATTATTATCAGTAAAATCGTTGTCAGTGACACTTTCAATCTGGCTGGATTGCATCCGAATTGCTTTCTGTAATGCCTCTTCGAAATTTCTACCGATAGCCATTACTTCCCCAACCGATTTCATGGCACTTCCAATATGTAAATCAACCCCTTTAAATTTCTCCAAATCAAAACGCGGAATTTTAACAACTATATAATCAAGGGCTGGTTCAAAAAAGCACTGAGTTACTTCGGTAATTTTATTTTTTATTTCAAGTAAACTTTTACCGAGAGCAAGTTTTGCCGCAACATACGCAAGCGGATAACCGGTAGCTTTTGAGGCAAGCGCGCTCGAGCGAGAAAGTCTGGCGTTTACTTCAATTACATAATAATCGAAATGCCCATTTTGGGGATTCGGATTAAGAGCATATTGAACATTGCATTCACCAACGATCTTAAGGCTTTGAACAATTTTTATACTAGCAGTTCGTAATTTGTGATATTCCTCATTTGAAAGTGTTTGGCTGGGGGCAACAACAATAGAGTCCCCGGTGTGAATGCCAAGCGGATCAAAATTTTCCATGTTGCAAACAGTGACCGTGTTGTCGTATTTATCTCGAACAACTTCATATTCAATTTCTTTAAAATGATACAGATATTTTTCAATCAATACTTGCGGGGAAACAGTCAGGGCTCCATTTACAATTTCTTCCAATTCTTGAAAATTTGTGGCAACTCCTGATTTTTGACCGCCAAGAGTATAGGCTGCTCGAACCATTAACGGAAAACCAATTTTTTTTGCAATAACTTTTGCCTCAGCCAGAGTTATAGCCGAACCACTTGGTGGAACAGGGATATCAATGCTTCGTAAATGCTCCGCAAATAACTGTCGATCTTCGGTAAGGATAATTGATTTTATCGGGGTACCAAGCACTTTTACATTATATTTTTTTAAAATTCCCTTTTTTTCTAATTCAAGCCCGCAATTGAGCGCTGTTTGTCCACCGAACGATAGCATAATCCAGTCGGGCATTTCTCTCCTTATAACCTGTTCAACAAAATAATCATTCACCGGCAAAAAATACACTTCGTCCGCAAGATCTTTGGAAGTTTGGAATGTTGCAATATTTGGATTTACCAAAATAATTTTTACTTTTTCTTCCTTTAGAGCTTTGATTGCCTGACTACCACTATAATCAAATTCTCCAGCTTCGCCAATCTTAAGTGCCCCTGAACCAAGAACCAATATTTTTTTGTATTTTTTTAAGTTTTCCATATTATTGCTCTATCATTTTGGGAGTAATAATATCAATTTTTGCTTTCTTGAAAAAATAATCGAAAACCCAATCCGTATCAAGTGGCCCCGGAGAACTTTCGGGATGAAATTGAACAGACATAAATGGCAATTTTTTGTGGATTATCCCTTCATTGGTTTGATCATTCGCATTATAAAACCATTCTTTAAAATCTTTTGGAATATTTTTGATGGCAAAACCATGATTTTGGGTTGTTAAGTAGCACTTCTTTGTACCGGAGAGGACACAGGGTTGATTTTGACTTCTGTGACCGTAGGGAAGTTTATAGGTACTACCGCCACAGGCAAGAGCCAAAATTTGATTCCCAAGGCAGATTCCCAATGTGGGAATCTGCCTTGCCAATACCTTTTTGATATTTAAAATAGTAGCATGCACCTCAGTAGGGTCTCCCGGGCCGTTCGAAACAACCACAGCTGAAAATGAAAAAGACAACTTGAGGACATCAGTATCCCAAGGGACAACCACAACTTTTAATCCCCTTTTTTCCAATTGTCTAACAATATTAAATTTTACTCCACAATCAATTACCACCACAGTTTTCTTTCCAACACCTTTTGACCATATTTTTTTTGTTGAAACTTCCGAAACTAAATTCCGAGTGTTCGGATCTTTAAAATTAACTATATTTTTCCCGCAGATAATCTTTCCTGGAAGCACACCGTGTGTTCTTAATTTTTGGGCTAAATATCTTGTATCTTTAATTTCGATTGCTGGGATACCAAATCTTTTTAACCAATGAGCCAAAGTTTCTTTCGAGGAATGATGCGACGGAGTATCAATGTAGTTACAAACAACGAGTCCCGCAATCTGAATTTTATCTGATTCCCAGTCTATGGATGCTGGAATTCCATAATTGCCCACCATTGGAGAAGTAAGAACTAAAATTTGACCACAAAATGATGGATCTGTTAATGCTTCAGGGTATCCAACCATTCCAGTGGCAAAAACAACTTCTCCTGGAACCGAGATGGGAGCACCAAAACTTCGGCCAATTATAACCTCTCCATCTTGTAAAACTAATTTAGCTTGCATAAGTATTCACTATCTTATAATAAAAATCTTCTTTAAACAAAATAAAAGCTCCACAACTGGAGCTTTTATTTGAAACGATAAATATAGTGAATTTTTCCCCGACTTTATTTCTTGTTTCCTTTTGTTTATACATTGGAAACGATTATATCATATTTTATTCAGACCTCAAATGCTTATCCACAATCTTCTTGACTTCAATCGCGCTCTTTGTTTCCATTAAGCTTGCTCGAAGTTCTTTGGCGCCGTCAAAACCATTCACGTAGGCTTTGAAATGCTTTTTCATTACGGAATAATTTTTTTTATTTTTAAAAGTTCTATCAAAAAGAGTGGTATGTTCAGCTAAGATTTTCAATTTTTCAGAAGTTTCCGGTGAAATAAACTTTTTATTGAACAACCACGGATTGCCAAAAATTGCTCTCCCAAGCATTACTCCGTCACAACCAGAATCATTTGCTTTCTTTTTGGCATCACTTAAATCTACGACATCGCCATTTAGAATAATTAAAGTATCTTTCGCGTATTTATTCCGCAAAGCAACAACTTTTTTTGCAAATTCCCAGTGCGCTCCAACTTTGGACATTTCCTTCCTTGTTCGCAAGTGAACAGTGAGAACTGCAATATTTTCCTCTAAAATATTTTTTAGCCATTCAATGTCTATTTCATTTTTGTAATAACCGATTCTGGTTTTTACGGATATTGGTAAACCCCGAGCTCCTTCCTTCGCAGCTAAAATAATTTTTTTTGCTAGTTTATGATTTTTCATCAATGCCGCACCGGAATTTTGTTTTTCAACAGATTTATCAGGACAACCCATATTGATATCTACTCCGTCAAAACCAAGTTTTTTGCACAAAGCTGAGGCTTTTTTTATATTTTCAGGCTTTGAACCAAAAATTTGAGCAACGATTGGGTGCTCATTTTTCTTAAATTTTAAATTCATCATAAGTTTTTTCTGACCAACAGAACATAACCCATCAGCTGACACAAACTCTGTCCAAAGAACATCTGGTTTACCATATTTTGTGATTATTTGTCTGAACGCATAGTCAGTCACATCTGCCATTGGAGCTAGACAAAAAAATGGCTTATTTAGTTTTTTCCAAAAGTTTGTCATTTATTTGAATTTGTAGTATACCTTATTACCAAAACTTAGGTTAATATAGTCCAAAGAATCAAATTTATATTTATAATCAGTTCGCAAGGGATCAGTATCAAGTGCCGATTGAAGGTTCTCAGCCATTTTTTGATAATCTGTGTCTAAGTTAAAAATTATTCTAGGACCTTTCATTGGTTCAGACGACAAAGAAATATTGCCATCTTTATTTTCATCCAACCAAAAGTTTGTTGGTTTCAAGCGCATCGACTCAAGAGTTTTTTTTAACAAAATAATATTTGCCCAATGATTTTTTAAATAGAAGGAACCAATATGAGAGGGCTCACCGTAAAATTTAAAATAAACTCCTCCGGAAAAAAAAGGAGCTTCGTCAAAAATATAACCGGTATCGTCAAGAAAATAACATTTGCTTTTGATAAACTCAACTGCGGGAATCTGTTCTCCGCACCATAAATATTTGCCTTCATATTCAGAAACATTTACCGTGAGAATACTGGTACTTTGTAAATTAAATGAAATATCCTTCAATCTATTGAATTTTTTCATCAATTCTTTTTTTATTTTGTTTTTAGGATAAAGAGCAAAATTGGCTTTTGGAAAAATCCAAAAATAGTGTCCTAAAATTTTACTTTCAACAATATTTTTTATTTCGCTATTGTCTACGACAATATTTCCTGAAATATTCACCTCCTTGATGTTTAAGGAAGAAGCCCTAGAAAGAAGACCAAGACCAACAATAATGCAAATAAAAAATATGACAGAAAATGCAATTTTTCTCTTCAAAACTTTATTTTTTTTGCGATGCAATTCCGCTATCCGCGGTGAACTAGAGACAAGTTTATTTTTCATTTGAAACTGGCGTAGCTATTTTAAAAATTCTCTACCCCCCATATATTTTCTCAAAACCTCAGGAATTTTTACACTTCCATCTGCCTGCTGGTAGTTCTCAACAAGAGACACCAAGATGCGAGGAGTAGCAATCGCCGTATTGTTTAAGGAGTGAGCATATTTTAATCTACCATCATCATCTTTATACCTGATATTTAAACGACGAGTTTGAAAATCGTGAAAATACGAAGCAGAGTGGGTTTCTCGGTATTTATCTTCCTTCGGTACCCAAATCTCAAGATCATATTTTTTAACTTGCCCCAGACCCAAATCCCCTCCGCAATTTACTACTTTGTGGTACGGAAGGCCCAGAGATTCAATAAACTCTTCGGCGTTTTGGGTTATTTCTTCGTGAAATTTTACCGAGGTTTCATGACTGGCTTCGCACAAAAGTACTTGTTCCAATTTATAAAACTCTTGCACTCGAATAAGTCCTTTTACGTCTTTTCCGTGACTTCCCGCTTCAAGTCGATAGCACGGAGAAAACCCTAAATATTTTAGGGGGAAATTATTTTTATCCAATACCTCTCCTGCGTGCATCCCCATCACTGGAACTTCGGCTGTCCCTGCTAAATAATCTCCCCCTTGTGTTTTATATAAATCCTCCTCGCTTTGTGGTAAAAATCCGGTTCCAATAAAATTTTCTTTCCGGTCAATAGCAGGCGGAATTACTGGAATAAAACCTCGAGCTGAAAAAAATTCCATTGCGTAACTCCAAACCGCAAAAGATAATTTCGCTCCATCATTTATCAAAAAATATCCACGAAAGCCATGAACCTTCACTCCTCTTTCAAAATCAACCATTTTGAGCGCAGTCATAATCTCCACATGATCTTTCGGTTCAAAATTAAAAACTGGTTTTTCGCCCCAAACTTTCACTTCCTGATTTTCAGCATCTGTTTCACCATCCGGAACAGAAATATCTGGGACATTGGGAACTGAAAGCATTAGTTTGTGCCATTCGTCCATAATAATTTTTAAATTTTCTTCTTTTTTCTTTATTTCGTCTTTTACTAGGCGCATTTCTTCTATCAGTTGCACCTTTAAGGCCGGATCTTGGTCACGAGCAATGTCATTTGAAACTCGGTTAACCTCCGCTCGCAAATCCTCCACCTCTTTAAGCATTTTTAGTCGATCATCATCCAGGATTACCAATTTATCAATGTCGATTTCTATTCGTTTTTTTTTCGCTCCTTCCTTTACAATTTCTTTATTTTCTTTTATAAATTTAATATCTAACATAACTTTTATTATATATGAAAATTGATATAATTGGAAGTATACAAATCAAAAAACTTGCAAAAGATAAAATACCAAAACCATTACTTGAACTACCCCAACCACCCAAACAACCTTGGATAAATTGACCAGTTTAAAATTTGGTTCTTTACTTTTTGTCAACTATATTTGCCAAATATAAAGATAGTATGTAATACTAGGACAATATGAAGCTGTTAATTGTTGAATCCCCTTCGAAAGCAAAAACTATCGAGAAATATCTCGAAGGTGCTTTTACGGTACGTGCCTCGGTCGGACACATCCGTGATTTACCAAAATCAAACAAAAAAGCAATAGATATTGAAGGCGGATTTATCCCACACTATGAAATCTCAAAAGGAAAGGAAAAGGTGGTTTCCGAATTGAGAAATTTGGCCGGCAAAGCTACCGAAGTACTCCTGGCAACAGACCCCGACCGTGAAGGAGAAGCAATCGCCTGGCACATTGAAGAGTTGTTAAAAGAAAATAAAAAAAATATAGCTCCGATAAAAAGAGTTTCTTTCCATGAAATTACAAAAGAAGCCGTTGAGATTGCACTAAAGAGTCCAGGAGAAATAGATATGAAATTAGTTCGAGCCCAAGAAGCTCGCAGAGTGCTTGATAGGTTGGTAGGTTATGATTTATCTGGTTTAATTTGGAAAAAAGTTCGTTATGGGCTCTCCGCTGGCCGGGTTCAATCCCCTGCCCTGCGAATCATAATGGAACGAGAAAGAGAAATTCGTGCATTTATTCCGGAAAAGTTTTGGCGAATTTATGGACTCTTTGAAACAATAAAAAAAGAGAAGATAACTCTTGATTGCAAAGAAGAACCACGCGATGAAAAAATAGTTAACGAAATAATGTCTGCTGGAAAAGATGGTACTTGGGTTGTTTCCGGAGTTAAGGAATCCGAGCAAAAACGTTCTCCCCGAGCACCGTTTACTACTTCCACTTTACAGCAAACTGCCAGCTCTCGGCTTGGATATTCTCCATCACGTACTATGCAAATCGCTCAAAGGCTTTACGAAGCTGGGCATATAACTTATATGCGAACAGACTCAACGACGCTCGCCGTAAGTGCATCAAACTCTATAACAAATTTTATCGAAAAAAAATACGGCAAAGAATTTTCCCAACCTAGAATTCATAAGACCAAATCAAAAAATGCCCAAGAGGCGCACGAAGCAATCCGACCAACCCATATTGAAAATTTATCTATTGGCAATGAAGAGCAAGAAAAATTGTATAAATTAATCTGGGAAAGAACAGTTTCTTCTCAAATGGCTGATGCAAAATTATTAAAAACAAGAATCTCTGCTGTGATAAATAGTAGAGAAGACTTACCGGAATTTTTTGCTACCGGATCTCGCACTCTTTTCCCAGGCTGGCTCGCGGTTGATCAGGAAGGAAAAGGCGAAGACGTAGAACTACCAAAAGTCAAAGAAGGAGACAACCTGAGACTACTTAATTTAGTAAACGATGAAAAGTTTACAGAACCACCGGGCCGGTATAGTGAGGCGGGACTAATAAAAGAACTAGAAGCTCGAGGAATCGGCAGACCTTCAACTTATGCTTCAATAATGAAAACATTGGAAGACCGAGGATATGTTCGAAAAGAAAGCAAGACACTTTTTCCGACTGACGTAGGAGAGGTTGTATCAGATTTTTTAGAAAAGAATTTTCCAACATATATTTCTGATACTTTTACCGCTGAAATGGAAGACGAACTTGATGAAATTTCAAGAGGTGAACGGGAATATGAAAAAACATTGAAGGATTTTTATGGCCCTTTCACCAAGGAAGTAAAATTAAAAGAAAAACTTGAAAAAGCTACAAATCTCGGAGACGCACCAGAGGGAATCCTTTGTCCAAAATGCGGTTCCAAAATGATTATCAAACTTTCAAGGATGGGTAAGTTTTATTCTTGTTTCCGCTATCCGGATTGCGATGGAGCTCTTATGCTAGATGGAACAGAATTAAAAGGTCCAACAGAAACCGGAGAAATGTGTCCATTGTGCGGCTTGCCTACGCTAGCAGGTGAAAAAAAGAAGAAAGTTTATGGTGGAAAATTAGTTATTCGGGAAAGACGCGATGGAACAGGTACTTTCATATCTTGTTCTCGATATCCCAAATGTAAATTTATAAAAAGTGATGAAGCCGAAGAAGCTAAAAAAAGAACCGGAGTGACGTGTCCGCAATGTAAAGTTGGTGATATTACTGAACGCCGTGGCCGTTTTGGAATTTTTTATTCTTGTTCAAATTATCCTGATTGCAAATTTGCTATTAAAGCAAAACCAACCGGGCGGGTTTGTAATCTTTGCGGGGCACTCATAATGGAAGGGACAAAAACAATTCCGGAACGCTGTAGTGATAATAAGTGCCCAAACCATCGTCCAGATAAATTAACCAAAATCAAATAATTGATATATAATTGGGGTTATGCAGACTCTAAAAAAAATATTGGACGAAACAACAAGCGGCCTAAGCAGAAAGGATGAAGAGCTTATAGAAAAAGCTTATAATTTTGCGTTAAAAGCACACGAAGGACAAAAAAGAGAAACAGGAGATCCATATTTTACTCACTCTTACGAAACCGCAAAAACTTTAGCTCGACTTGGAATGGACGCCGATACTATTTCTGCCGGTCTGCTTCATGATACCTTAGAAGATACTAAAATAACCGAAAGCGAACTTGAGAGTGAATTCGGTGAAAATATTCTTTCATTGGTAAAAGGAGTTACGAAACTAGGCACTTTAAAATACCGTGGGCAACAAAGACATGTTGAAAGTCTCCGTCGGTTTTTCATAGCGATGGCAAAGGACTTACGAGTGGTGATAATTAAATTTGCTGATCGATTGCACAATCTTCGAACCTTGGGGTCTCTCCGAGAAGATAAAAGAAAAAGAATTGCTCTTGAATCCATCGAAGTATACGCTCCTCTTGCCAATCGTCTTGGGATGGGAAAACTAAAAGGAGAAATCGAAGATGCAGCATTCCCTTACGCTTACCCAAAAGAATATAAAGAAATAGTGGCAATGTTGAATGAAAAAAAAGATTTACACAAAAAGTACCTAGTAGAAATTCACGCCACTTTGGAAAAAGAGTTAAAGAAAAATAAAATCGAATATTCTGAAATTGATTACAGAATAAAACACAAGTACAGTCTCTGGCAAAAGCTCATACGTTACAATAATGACTTTGATAAAATTTATGACATTGTGGCCTTACGAGTTGTAGTGCAATCAGTTGAAGATTGTTATCGAGTGCTCGGAATCATTCATTCCGTCTGGAAACCATTACCCCATAGAATTAAAGATTTTATTGCTCTGCCTAAGCCAAACGGATACCAATCAATCCACACCACCATATTTACTGGTTCTGGCGGAATAGCCGAAATCCAAATAAGGACCAAGGAAATGCACGTTGAAGCAGCCTATGGGATTGCCGCCCACTTTGCTTACAAAGAGTATGAGGGTGTAAAAAAAATTAAAGATGATAAAAATAAATTTGAATGGATAAATGAGTTAAAGAATTTAAAACATATTGAAGGAAAACCAGAAAAATATATAGAAAATTTAAAAATGGATTTCTTTAGCGACCGGATTTTCGTCTTCACTCCAAAAGGTGATGTAATTGACCTCCCTCAGGATTCGAGTCCAATTGATTTCGCATATTCTATCCATACTGATATTGGTAGTCATATTGGTCAAGTAAAAATAAATTCAAGAATTGCCCCCCTCTCAACCAAAATAAAAAATGGTGATATCATAGACATAATGACCAAGAAAGACGCTCACCCGTCAAGCAAGTGGCTTGAATACGCAAAGACAAATATGGCTCAAAAACACATCCGAGCTTATTTAGAAAAAAATAGTTTATTGAATAAACTAAAGTCTTTTGGAAAATCTTAATTAAGATAGAGTGCCAAAATTTTTGGCAAGAAAATAATCAAACCAACTATACCGGAAACGATGGCAGAGATTAGGACTGCTCCTGCTGCTACGTCTTTTGTATCACGAGCATATGGGTGATAATTAGGAGAAGTTAAATCAATATCGATTTCGATAGCAGTATTTATAGTTTCCGTTACAAATACAAATCCTATCAATAAAATAATAATGGTCCATTCAATGCTTGATATATTAAGAGCACCACCAAGGCAAACCGAGATTAATGCAAAAAAAATCTGTACCCAAAAATTGTGGGTCGTTTTTATTAAAATACCGATTCCCCTAAATGCATGAGTAAAGCTTTTTGCTCTAGCTACTAACGAAAATCTTTTTTCCAATGATTTTTCCATAAAATTTAATTTAGCTCTTAAAAGAAAAAATGAACTCTTTTAATTTAATTACAAACAAACCAGCATTCCCCCAAACAAAAAACAACCAAATCGGCACTCCAATAAACACTGGGTTAGTGTAAGTCCACGCTCCAAAATTTATTGCAAATGCTTCCGCGATTGGCCCAATTATAAGCATTACTAAATAAAATACCAAATTCTTTTTCCTCCAATCAATACTTAACATAAATAATCCTGCTAAAAACAACACCAGAGAACTTAAAATTTGATTATTCCCTAAAAAAGAAGGGACGATTAGGGTGAATATAGCCAACGGAAAAGTAAGGATAAATTTTTTAACTTCTTTTTTCATCTAGATAATCATATCACAATAATATTGATTTAATCTAACGACTTAAAGACTGAAACCAGAAATATCATAGAGTTTTGAATCATCTTCCATTATTTCATCCTTGGTTCGGTCATCTTCACCCGCAATGGCCTCGCTGACAAATATTTGCTTTTCCTCTTCAATTGGTAAGACTTCTTCCGTTTTTATTTCCGTACTTTCGGTCAAAACTTCCATTTCATTTTTTATTGCATTATTTTTAGCAATATGATGTTCAAGCATATCTGCGGCATTTCTTCCAACTGTAGATTTACTAATCATATCTAAAATAGTACGTAGGTCTTCATTCGAAAAGAAATCAATCTTGATTTGGCCTCCTAATTCTTTTCGGTCAATGTGAACTCGAGTGCCTAGTTTTTCCTGAAATTCTCCTTCAAGTTCCATAATCTCAGGATCAGGTATAAATTCTTTCTTTCTCACTCGATCGGTAGCAATTTTTCTAGCCAAGGCTTCTGCTTCTCTAACGGTAATTCTCTTATAAATTATTTCCTTAAATAATACAAGTTGCTCCTCTGGGTGATCCGCCAACATCAAAAGCGGTCTAGTATGACCTTCGGTAATTTTTCCTTCGGAAAGACCCTTCAGAATTTCTTCCGGTAAAGTCAAAATACGCAATGAATTTGAAACATATTCCCGGCTGCGACCCATTTTTTTTGCTACTTCGTTATGCGTAAACTTGAATTCGTTTACTAGTTGTAAGAATGCCCGTGCTCGGTCTACTGAATTTAAGTCTTCTCTTTGTAGATTTTCGATAATTGCAAGTTCAAGCTTCATCATCGAAGTGTCCCCTTCACGAATTATCGCCGGCACTTGAGAAACCTTCGCTAAAATTGCTGCCCGAAGTCTTCTTTCTCCTGCAATAAGCTCATATTCAGTCACCAGTCCGCCGTCTTCCTTTTCTTTTTCAATTCTGGAAACAGTCAGCGGCTGCAATACGCCATATTGTTTAATGGAATCAGCCAAATCTTGCAAGCGAACAGGGTCAAAATCTCTTCTTGGTTGATAAGGGTTTGGCTTTATCTTGTCTGTGTCAATCCAGAAAATTGAGTTGGAATATAAATTCGACATAAATTCATTTTAGCATATAAAAATATATTTTGAAAATTGATTTTTCGGAAAAATTTGTGTAGAATGTGTAGACACTGTTGCCGCGGTGGCGGAATTGGTAGACGCAAACGACTCAAAATCGTTCGGGGGCAACCCCATGAGAGTTCAATTCTCTCCCGCGGCACTATATAGTTATCCACAGGAAATATTTGCATTATATCATATATGATATAATATTAAGTGATGAAAAATACATCTCAAAAGCAAATCGGAGCCTTTATTAAAAATCTTCGGGAACGTAGGGATATGACCCAAGACGATTTTGCGGCCGCGTTAGCTACTTCCCAAAGCGCAGTAGCCCGAATGGAAAAAGGCGAACAGAATTTTTCCACTGAGTTGTTAGACAAGATAAGTAGTGTTTTTGAACGAAATATTTTTTCTATTAATTCTAGTTCAAGTGATTTTCAAGTAATCGGAGGAAAAAAACTTCATGGAACTATTGCAACAAATTTTTCAAAAAACGGTTCAGTAGGGCTACTCTGCGCTTCCCTCCTTAACAAGGGTACAACCACCCTGCACGGAATCGCTCGAATCGAAGAGGTATATCGAGTAATTGAAATTATTGAAAGTATCGGAGTACAAATTAAATGGCTTGATCAAAATACTGTCATTATTACTCCACCAAAAATATTTAAATTGGACAATATTAACATTGAATCCGCCATTAAAACCCGTTCAATCGTTATGCTGATGGGGCCGTTAATTCACCAACTTCTTTCATTTTCCTTACCCCACGCCCAAGGATGTAATCTTGGAAAAAGAACAATTGCCGCCCACACTTATGCCCTAGAAGAACTTGGAGTAAAAATTAAAACTACTTCCACTAGCTATGAAATCTCCGCTCCACACTTGAAACCAGCTGAAATTGTGATGTATGAATCAGGTGACACTGCTTGTGAAAATGTTTTGACTGCGGCATCACTTATTCCTGGTGAGACAGTCATCACTTTTGCCAGCGCCAACTACATGGTGCAAGAAATATGTTTTTTCCTTGAGGCTTTAGGAGTGAAAATTCAGGGAATCGGAACTTCTTCCCTAACTGTCCACGGTGTAAAAGAAATAAATCAAAATATTGAATATTGGAATAGCGAAGATCCAATTGAATCTATGATGTTCATTTCGGCCTGTATTGTCACAGACTCTAAACTTACCATTACGCGTTGTCCAATTGATTTTTTATCACTTGAACTAGAAAAATTAAAGAGAATGAATTTAAAATTCAAAATATTAAAAAGATATTTTTCATATAATGGACGTACAAAATTAGCCGATATAGAAATATTACAAAGTAAATTGCGTGCGCTTGAAGACAAAATTCACTCAAACCCTTATCCTGGAATCAACATCGACAACTTGCCATTTTTTGTGCCGATTGCTATTAAAGCAAAAGGAACTACAATGATTCACGACTGGGTTTATGAAAACCGGGCAATCTATTTTGCCGAATTAAATAGGTTAGGGGCAAATATCACCTTAGCCGATCCACACCGAGTATACGTAAACGGCGGCACCTCCCTCCGAGCTGCTCAAGTCGTTTGTCCACCAGCTCTTCGTCCGTCGATGGTCATCCTTATTTCTATGCTTGCCGCTCCAGGTACCTCAATTTTACGCAATGTGTACATGATTAATCGCGGTTATGAGGATATCGCAAAGCGATTAAATTCTATCGGCGCTGATATCAAAATGACTCAGGAAATATAAATGAATAAACCAAAAGTTATCGTAATACTCGGTCAGACTGCGACAGGAAAGAGTGATTTGGCTGTAAAAATCGCTAAAAAAATAAACGGGGAAATAATTTCCGCAGACTCAAGACAAGTTTATAAAGGTCTTGATATAGGCTCAGGAAAAATATCAAAAAAGGAAATGCTTGGTGTTCCTCATCATTTGCTCGGTGTGATAAATCCAAAACATAAATTTACTGTCTCCGAATATCAAAAAAAAACTATCTATGCTATAGCTGAAATTATTAAAGAAAATAAAGTTCCTATTATCTGTGGTGGAACTGGATTTTATCTTGATGCAGTAACTCAAGGAATAATTTTGCCAGAAGTGCCACCAAACACGAAACTCAGAAAAGTTTTATCTAAAAAAACAAAAGGTGAGCTTTTTGAAATGTTAAAAAAACTTGATAAAAAAAGAGCGAGCAATATTGATAAAAATAATATTGTAAGATTAGTTCGAGCAATTGAAATAGCAAAATCATTAGGTGGTGTCCCTAAAATTACAGAAGTTAAACCTATGTATGAATTTATTAAAATTGGGCTTTACTTACCTATCCCAATATTAGAAAAGAAAGTGAAAAAAAGAGTAAAAAAAATGTTTCAAGCAGGTTTACTAAATGAAATAAAAAAACTAAAAAAGTCCGGCATTACCGAGGCTAGACTAGCGGAACTTGGTTTTGAATACAATCATCCAACCAAAGAGAAAGTTATTCTGGAAACAATAAAATACGCTAAACGCCAGATGACCTGGTTTAAAAGAGATTCTAAGATAGCTTGGTTTGATGCATCAAAAAAAATTCCACTTAACATCATTCTTACTTTAGTGAAAAAGGGTTGAAATTCGTGTCTGTGTCATAATAATCTTCTTCCTCTCTCATTTTCAAGAATGCAATTACTTTATAGGTAATCGGGGTAAAAAGAATTTCTACTCCTGTTTTAAACAAGTAATTTGAAATGATTAGTGTAAGGAGAAGTGAATTCGAAAAGACTCCAAAGAAAGCAAAAATAATAAAAATTGAGCTATCAATCAGTTCCCCCACAAGAGTTGAGCCGATAGTTCGGGTCCAAAGCCATTTACCCTTTGTCCATATTTTCATTTTGGCCAAAATATAGGAATTACTAAATTCGCCTGCACTATACGCCAGTAAACTTGCCAAAACAATTCTCGGAGTTAACCCTAGGATTGCATCATAGGCCGCTTGATTGTTCCAGCCGGAAGCAGGAGGCAACTTTCCAACTACTATAAACACTAAAGACATCATTAAGGCAGAAAAAAAGCCAAGCCATATAATTTTTCTTGAATTTTTGTATCCGTAAACTTCAGTCAAAATATCTCCAAAAATATAGCTGAGTGGAAATAGTAATGTTCCTCCATCGAAAGTGAACCATCCTAGATCCACAATTTTTGAAGAAGCTACGTTAGAAATAAGTAGCACTGAAACAAAGAAAACACTAATTGTCCCTAGATGTTTGTAACATTTTTTCATTATAAGTTAGAAAGACTCGCGGCAACTCTTTCAATCGGGGTTTGGGTAAAATCGTGTTTAAAGGTTTTTCCTGTCAACATTTCAAAAATCTCAATATATCTACGAGCAAGTTCTGCTATTAGGTCAGCCGGAGCCTCAGGCAATGTCTCGTCTGTGTAAGGATCACAATTATCCTTAAACCACATTCGCAAAAATTCTTTATCAAAATATTCCGGTTCCTCCCCTTTATTAATTCTATCTTGATAACTGGTAGCTTTCCAATATCTGGAAGAATCCGGGGTATGAATCTCATCAATCAAAATAAGCTTATTGTTTTCATCCAAACCAAATTCATATTTTGTATCTATTAAAATAAGTCCACGCTCCAATGCTATTTTTTGGCCACGAAGGAATAATTCCTTGGCCACTTTTTCTACTTCAATAATTAATTCTCTTGTCATTAAACCTTCGGCTACTATCTCATCAGGTGACAATGTGCGGTCATGTTCTTCAAATTTAGTAGACGGAGTAAAAACAGGTGCATCTAGTTTGTGATTTTTTTTGAGTCCTTCCGGCAGAACAAAATTTCCGAAATCTCTTTTCCCATCCTGATAATGAGTCCAGAGGGAGGTTGAGGTGACGCCAGTAATATAGCCTCGTACAATAGCTTCAATAGGAAGTGGTTTGCAATTTTTGGCTATTAAAATAGCTTGGTCGGGAATATTTAATACGTGATTTTGAATTATATCTTTCGTATTATTGAACCAAAATAAACTTATTTGATTCAATATTTCTCCTTTAAACGGAATATGCGCAATGATTCGATCGAAAGATGAATGTCGGTCTGTGGAAATGAGGGTAATCTGGTCAGGTTTGGTATAAACATCCCTAACTTTTCCAACTTTCCTTTCGCCCAAATTTTTGAAGTCTGTCACTCTTAAAACATCATTCAGATGTTCCTTTATTGTTTTGATATTCATATTTTTTATTTTAAAATTGTTTTACCCGACCCTTTAATAATTTTACCTACAAGGTAGTATTTTTTGTTTTTTAGGATTTTTTCAACTTTATTTTTTTGTTCTTCTGGAACTATGACTACCAGACCGATTCCCATGTTAAACACTCGATGCATTTCTTTATCTTCTACTTTGCCAACTTTTTGGATTAAAGAAAAAATCGGTAATATTGGCCAAGTTCCTTTTTGTATTTCCGCATCAAAATTTTTCGGCAAAACTCGGGGAATATTTTCGACAAAACCCCCACCAGTAATATGAGCTATTCCTCGAATATCAACTCCACTATCCAGTAGAGAGAAAACTGTATCGCAATAGTTCACATGCACTTTTAGCAATGCTTCTCCAACTGTGCAACCAAGCTCTTTTACTTTCGATTTTACCGTGTACTTCCCTTTTTTAAATAAAATACTTCTGGCTAATGAAAATCCATTGGTATGAAGTCCAGCCGACGGAAAACCAAAAAGAATATTTCCTTCCTTTATTCGCTCGCCGGTAATAATTTTATCTTTTTCGACTACTCCGGTAATCGCCCCAGCTATGTCATGTTCTCCTTTCATATAGGTTCCTGGCATTTCTGCAGTCTCTCCACCAATCAAGGCTACCCCGGCTTCTCGACAAGCCTTCGCCATTCCTGCCACCATCGCCTCCATAATATTTGGATCAAGCTTATCGTGTGCTACGTAGTCTAAAAAAATTAAGGGCTTAGCTCCCATCGCAAGCAAGTCGTCACAACAATGATTCACAATGTCCTCTCCAACAGAGTCGTATTTTTTCATCATCCTAGCAACGGAAAGTTTTGTCCCTACTCCATCAAGGCTTTGAACTAAAACAGGATGTTTGTAATTTTTTATTATGTCAGACAAATCAAAAAGACCTCCGAAACTTCCTATCCCCGTGAGAACTGCCTTAGTATGCGTCGAAGCAACATTTTTTTTTATTCTTTTTACAACTTCATTTCCAGCCGAAATATTTACCCCTGATTTTTGATATTGATCGCTCATTATTTATTTTCCAAATATTTTTTATAACCAACCTTAGAAAGCTTTTCACCTTTTGATTTTATTTCAACATTCATTTTTTCTTTATAGGCAATTAATTTCTTTTCTAGATTTTTATCGGAAGTGGCCAAAATTTGAATTGCCAAGAGCGCGGCATTTTTTGCCCCATTAATCCCAACGGTAGCAACAGGAACTCCGGAAGGCATCCCCACAGTTGATAAAAGTGAATCTAGCCCATCAAGTGTTTTTGCTTTAATTGGTATACCGATTACAGGAAGGGTGGTAAAAGAAGCAATCACCCCTGCTAAATGCGCTGATCCGCCTGCCCCGGCAATTATTACCTTTAGTCCTTTTAAAAGCGCCTGAGAAGCATATTTATGCACTAAAAGAGGTGTCCGATGAGCAGATGCAACAGTAATTTCATAAAGAATTCCAAATTCTTCTAATAAAGTTGCTGACTCTGCCATCACTAATAAATCAGAATCCGAGCCCATTACAATTCCAACTTTTGCATCTTTTTTCATATTAATAGATATTATCATTTGAATTCGAATAAAACAATATAAAAAATAAAAGGGTTTAGAGCTCTTTTAAAAGTTCTGAAACCCTTTGAAAATCATTTACCCTCCCAATCTTCACGGTCATCTTCTTCACTCTCTATGTCTACTGTTCCTATTAAGTGAAGTTCGTAGTCAACCGTGTCAGCCAGTGGGGTAAAGACGTTTTCTTCCACAGGTTTAACAATATGCTCCATATTCTCTCCGTTATTAACGCGTTAAACAAAAAATCTTATCTAGATTTAGTATACAATATAAAATTAGTTTAACAACAATATTTTCTTACCTATGTCACGCCTGTATTGCATTCCTTCAAATGAAATTTTTGATACTGCCTCGTAAGCTTTTGCCAAGGCTTCTTTTAGATTGTTGCCGGTCGCACTTACTCCAAGTACTCTTCCGCCATTTGTAACTAAATTCCCCTGTTCGTCTTTTCTTACTCCTCCTTTAAAGACAACAATGTCGGATTCTTTTTCGGCTTCTTCGATTCCATCAATTATTTTTCCTTTTTCGTAAACTCCCGGGTATCCGTTCGAGGCAAGCACTATCGTGCAAGCCGAAACTTCTTTCCATTTTATTGGAAGCTCTTCTAATTTTTTATCAATACAAGCATTAATAATATCTAAAAGGTTGGTTTCAAGAAGTCTCATATATGTTTGCGTTTCTGGGTCACCAAAGCGGGCATTGTATTCGAGGATTTTGGGCCCATTTTTTGTAAGAATCAAACCAGGATACAATATCCCTTCAAAAGGAATTCCATCTTCTCTCATCGCATTCAAAGTTGGAGCGATGATTTCATGCTCAATTCTTTTCAGCAATTCTTTTGTTACAAAAGCCTGCCCTTTCATCTGACGGGGAAGAGGTGCAATCGTTCCCATTCCACCGGTATTGGGTCCAGTATCATTTTCTCCAATTTTCTTATGATCTTCTGAAGTTGGAAATAATTTATAATTCTTACCATCAGAAAATGCATGAGTAGAAATTTCTGGCCCAACTAAAAACTCTTCTATCACTACTTCGTTCCCAGCACTTCCGAATATTTTTTTGACTAAAATATTTTCAAGTACGTTTACGGCCTCTTCTTTTGTTTCGGCAATTATTACTCCTTTCCCGAAGGCCAAACCACTTGCCTTTATCACAATCGGCAAGCTTTCTTTTTCTAAATATTCTTTGGCAAGATTTATATCGCTAAAAACTTCAAACCGAGCAGTCGGCAAATTGTGACGCTTCATAAAACGTTTTGAAAAAGCTTTGGAAGATTCAAGTTGAGCAGCCGCTTTTGTCGGTCCAAAAATTCTTAATCCATCTTTTCTAAACTCATCCACTATGCCTAAAGCCAATGGATCATCTGGGATTGCCAAAGTTAAAGTAATTTTTTCATTTTTAACAAATTCTAAGAGCTTTATAATATCTGTTGCTTTAATATCAAGATTCGTGCCTATTTCAGCTGTACCAGCGTTTCCTGGGGCAAAGTAAAGTACTGGCTCTCTTTTTGATTGAGCTATTTTCCAGCCAATAGCATGTTCCCTTCCTCCCCCTCCGATTATCAATATTTTTTGTTTATTCATAACACTTTGCTAGATTTTTTAAAACCTCTACATACATTTCATTTTCCTTTTTCTTTAGCCTCGAATATAAAGACGCCACATCATCCCCTTCTTTAATTTTTTCAAAAGTTCTGGCGAGGACCGGACCAAAATCAAAATTCGAAGTTAGATAATGAATCGAAGAACCAGCAAAAGTACTTTTTTTATCCAGAAAATTTTGGATTGCTTTGTCGGTCAGCATCCCTTTATTCCAGAGAGCATCCGTCCCATCGGGATTTTCTATTTTTCCACTAATGAAATCTGGTATGAGCCCTGGGTGCAGATTTAAAATTTTATTTGGATATGCCAAAATAACTTCATCTAAGATAATTTGTTTCCATCCGGCTAAACAAATATAATCCGGGTTCAATCTATCCAAAAGTAGTTTCAATTCTTCTTTTTTAGAACAAATTTCGATTTTTAAATTATGTTTTTTTGCTCGTTCGAGCCCTAGGCTTTCGGTTTTATCTGAAATTACCGCACAAATTTCGGTGTTCAATCTACCTTCTAGAATAGCATCAATAATTGCTTGGAGATTGGTGCCCGTGCCGGCATTGGAAATAAGAATTGCTAATTTCATAAAAAATTAATCCTTAAATTTTAAGCTATCATAAGCAATTTCTTTTTCATGCTCAAAAATAGGTAACGGATACTCACCATTAAAAGCCGAAAGGCAGAGTCTTTCTTTGGGCACTCCGGTTGCTTTTACCATCCCGTCAATTGACAAGTAAGATAAAGTTGTCGCTCCAATAAATTCACAAATTTCTGGAATAGTTTTTTGTGAAGCTATTAAATGTTCCTGCTTTGGTGTATCAATTCCATAAAAATCTGGAAATTTAACCGGGGCAGAACAAACCAGAAAATGAACCTCTTTCGCTCCTGCAGCGAAAAACATTTTGACTATCTGTTTGGAAGTATTTCCACGAACAATTGAATCGTCAATTAATCCGACACTTTTGCCAGCAACAATACTGCGAAGAACGGTCAGCTTCATTTTAATTTTTTGTTCCCGGTTTGCTTGAGTCGGTTCAATAAATGTCCGGTGAATATAGCGATTTTTGTTAAGAGCCATTTCAAATGGTATGCCAGATGCCTGGGAATATCCAATCGCTGCCGGGATGGCAGTCTCTGGCACTGGAACTACAACATCAATTTTAAGTTTTGGATTTTCTATAAATAACATTTTACCGAAATTTTTACGAACCGTATACACGGATTGTCCTAAAATTATCGTATCATGACGAGAAAAATACACATACTCAAAAATATCAAATTTAGGATCTACCTTAGTCAGTATTTTACTTTTCATGCCACTCTTTGAGATGGTCAAAATTTCGCCCGGCAAAACTTCACGGATAAATTTTGCTCCGGTAGTACGGAGACCACAGGTCTCAGAGGCAACAATTATTTCTTTTCCATTTTCACCGAGCACGAGTGGTCGAATTCCCCTCGGATCACGAAATGCAACCAACTCTTGAGTGGAAAGTGCGACACAAGAAAATGCTCCGGTGAAAAGTGGATAGGCTTTTTCAATCGCTTTGGATAAAGATAGTCCTTCTTTTTTCATATAGTAACCCAAAGCTTTTGCCATCAACTCCGAATCAGAATTATTTTTGGTTGAAATTTTATTTTTTTTAAGAAAATTTTCTAATGTTTTTGTGCAAGGTAAATTCCCATTGTGAGCAAATGCAACAGTGTGATTAAAAATTATTGGTTGCGCATGTCGAGAATCTGTACCGCGTGAAGTGGAATATCGGTTATGTCCAATAGCTGCTGAGCCAAGAAGCCTTTCAATATCTTTTTCTTTATAAACCTGAGTAACTAAACCAGAACCCTTGTGGTGATAAATCTTTTTTCCATCTGTTGAAACTATCCCAGTTTGTTCTTGGCCTCTATGTTGAAGCGCAAACAAACCAAAATATGCTTGCCTAGCAGATGCTTGGGGAGCATTGAAGATTCCAAACACTGCACATTTTTCGTTTAATTTCATTTTTTAAAATAGTTCACAGCGTTTTTAAATAATATAATTCCTTCTCCATCATCTGTTTTCCCTCTTTTATCTTTTTTGCTTTGCCAAAGTGGCGAATGGTGGAAAAACATTGCTCGTTCCGGGTGGGGCATCATTCCCAGCACTCTTCCATTAAATGATAAAACACCGGCAATATCATAATCTGCACCGTTAGGATTTTTCTCTAAATTTTGATACTTACAAATTTCCCCTTCCATATATGTAAATGCGACCTCATTCTTCTTAGTCATTTTTTTGTACTCTGTTTTATCAATAATGTATCTTCCTTCTCCATGAGCAATTGGTAATGATATTTTACTTATTCCGGAAAGCCAAGGACTTTTACCAGTAATTTTCAAATCTACCCATCGGTCAAGATACCTTCCATTTTTATTGTAAAAAAGAGCACCTGGTAAAATTCCAAGATTTGTCATTATTTGAAATCCATTACAAATTCCAATTGCCAAAGTATCACGAGACAGGAATTCATCTAACTCTTTTTTTAAATGATTTCGCATTTTATTTGCATAAGCTTTCCCGCTGCCGGTATCATCTCCGTAAGAAAATCCTCCCGGAAAAGCCATTATATGGTACTCTTCGAGCATTTTTGGTTTTGCTATAATATCATTGATATGGACGATTTCAGCAATGCCACCGGCACGTTCAAAAGCAAACTTCGTTTCTTCTTCACAATTAAGCCCATAACCGGATAAAATAATCACCTTTGGTTTTTTTATTTTAATTTTTTTGTTTGTTTTTTTTATCATGACATTTTATTCGAAAAACTATGATAAATATTGTGGAGTTTTTTTACATTAGCATAAATAATTTTTTTGTCTTTGTCGCCGACAACAATTAGTTTAGTTTCTTTTATTGTCTGACCCAATCTGATATGTGGAATTTCTGAAACTATTTTTTCAAATTTAGAAACATTTTTTTTAGAAACTGAAACCAATATCCTCCCTTGGCTTTCCGAAAATAAAGCAACATCTGTTGACGCAACCTCACCGGGTAAATTTTTTATTGAGATTTTGGCACCTAATTGGGCTCCAATCGAGGCCTTTGCTAATGCCACGATTAATCCACCGGCGGTAAGAGAAATAGAGGAAGCAATTAATTCTTTTTGAATCAAATTTTCAATGACATTATAAACTTTTATATTTTTCCCAAGATTAACTTTCGGTACGTTATTGCCGATTGAATTGTTTTTTGCTTTTCTTGCCAAAAGTTTGTAATATTCACTCGCCCCAAGTTCATCATGTGTTTCTCCTAAAAGATAAATACTGTCTCCGGCATTTTTAAATTCCGGCGAGACTACTTTATAAATATCTTCGATAATCGAGATTCCAGAAATAAGTAAGGTTGGAGGGATAGAAATCGCTATCGGATTTCCTTTTTCGTCATAACCTTTAAAATCATTAAACATACTATCCTTTCCGGAAATAAGAGGAGTCCCATATCCTACAGAGTAATCATAACAAGCTTCCATTGCTTGGATTAGTTCATATAAACGATTTTTGTCATATGATGAACACCAACAAGTATTGTCAAGAATTGCTAACTCAGAAAGTGTTCCTCCGCTAGCAATAATATTTCTAATAGTTGTATCAAGCGCACAGGCAGCCATATGATAAGTGCTAATATCACCATAAGAAGGACAAATCCCAGACGAAAGGACTACTCCTTTTTTTGAAGAAAGAATGGGACGAAATACTTGAGCTTCCGTATTAATTCTACCCCGTCCTAAAATAGGCTTTAAGACAGAGCCGGCCTGAACTTCATGGTCATATTGTTCCGAGATAAAAGAAAACCCGGAAATATTTTTATCTGCTAACATATTCTCCAAAATTTTAGTTCTGGAAACAATCAGCATTTTTGGTTCCGGGTATGTGTGAACTATTTTTTCTGATTTAAGAGGTTTTGCTGGAAGTCCATTGTGAAGAAATTCCAAATCAATATCCATAATTTTTCTTCCATCATATTTAACAACACAGCGACCGGAATTATTAAACTCTCCAACAACAGTTGCTTCAACTCCTCGGCTATCCATTAATTTTTTAAATACTTCCCATTTTTTTTTCGGAACCGCCAAAGTCATCCGTTCTTGTGATTCTGAAATCCAAATCTCCCAAGGGCGAAGACCGGGATACTTCAATGGAACTTTCTCCAGATTTACTTCCGCTCCGTCACATTCTTTTGCCATTTCGGCAATTGAACAAGAAATTCCTCCTGCTCCATTGTCAGTGATACTATTGTATAAATCCATTGCTCGAGCTTCTTTTATAATAGCATCGCTTAATTTCTTCTGGGTAATCGGATCACCTATTTGAACTGCAGTGGCTGGACTGTTTGAATCCATTGCAACTGATGAAAATGTCGCTCCGTGAATTCCGTCCGCTCCGACTCTCCCCCCCAGTACTACAATGTAATCTCCAAGCAGGGCACATTTTTCGTGCGATAATTTTTCATTGATTTTTTTTGGAATAATTCC
Organism: uncultured bacterium; assembly: GCA_903869825.1. Lineage (GTDB taxonomy): Bacteria > Patescibacteriota > Minisyncoccia > Phycocordibacterales > UBA9973 > UBA9973. The sequence goes on along the minus strand of CAIQAL010000003.1, from coordinate 37,690 downwards.
AAGCGTACCGACAAAAACCAACGGTTTTCCTTTAAATCTGTCGTCAAAACGAACAAAACCAGAAACTGTTGGGATTCCTGAACAATTCCCCCCTGCATTTACTCCTTTTATCACACCTTCCATAATTCGCTTTGGAGGAAACATTTTCTGTTTTCTTTCCTTATCCTTGTAGATAAATTCTACATCTTCCGGATTACCAAAGCAATATCCAAAAACATTTGCCACCGGTTTTGCTCCTAATCCAAAACCTATTGTGTCTCGATTCACTCCCACGATTCCGGTAATGGCTCCGCCAAATGGATCAAGAGCAGAAGGACTGTTATGAGTCTCTACTTTGTGAGTAATCAAATTGTCCTCGTCAAAAATTATGCCACCTGAATTGTCGGAAAAAACAGACACACAAAAATCTCCGTATCCTTTATTTTTTCTGATTAAATTTGTTGCACCTTTAATGTATGTTTTATATAAACCATCTTTTATCTCATCTATTGGATTTGCAAATATTGTGTGTTTACAATGCTCACTCCAAGTCTGAGCCAACGCTTCAAGTTCAATATCACGTGGGTCGCGTCCAAGTTTGTTAAAATAGCTTTGAATCGTTTTCATTGATGCCAAATCAAGAGCAAGCGGCCCTCGGCGAACTCCATTCTCTTCTATCCCTTCCCGTCCAATTTTTATCAATTCATCGTCTGAAACGTTGAGGGAAACAATGATTACCGGTACTCTTTTTTCCAAAATAACTTCCGGGGCTTGCAGTGGCAAACTTTTTTCTCTTTTAATGACTTTGGCATTTTCAATATAAGATCTTTCAATTAATGGATTATGGAGAGATAAAGCAATTTTTTTAACATCTTCAAACTTCAATTTTCCTCCAATCAAAAAAACTTTTGAAGAAAATACCTTTAGGTCGGAATTTTTATCCAAATGTAAATAATCAATTATTGTTTCTCGAGTAGTATTCCCGACATTGTCCGTAACTCCAGGCAAAAAACCAATCTCAATTACGTATTTATATTTATCAAAAGCAATAGGAATTTCATTTACAGAACCAATCTCAAGATTTTGGTTGGTTAAAATTGCTGAAATCTTAGCAAGTTGGTCTTTTGAGAAATCATAATCAATGATGTATGAATCAATAACCTTGGCTACAGACAACTTGCCCGACAGCCCTAAAGATGACCATGATTTTAAAAACAGCCTTTCTCGGCTGTCTTTTATTTTTGGAATAACATATATGCGTGAAATCATTAAACCCATTATAATATATTTTTAAAAAAAATACATTCTTTTCTATCTTGACAGAATAATGAATTCAATAAGTTATTTTCTATCAACGTTTTCAAGAATTTTTGCTATTTCTTCGTTTTGGTTTTCTAGATGTTGCAGTATTGTTTCTATTTCGATTTCAGCTTTTGTGTCCACATCGAAATCAGCTTCAGCCCTTAGCTCGGAACGTCTGCTTTGCAGATTCTGCCCAACCATTATGACTGAGAGTAATACCAATTGAAGAAATGTTTGCGCAATCCAGGATATCACAGTAGCTCTTCCTCCTTTTATGGCATCTGGAAGGCTTATTGATGCTAGAATCGTAAAAGCAATCGCACACCACATTGTCCCAACAATACTGGTAATAAAAACCGCAACTCTATCGAGAATAGTCAAACTTTCCTTGTGTTTAACATTTACATTAACCGGTTTATTTATTTTTTGAAGTTCCTCAAGTGGGATAGGATTGTATTTTTTCATAAAATATGTATTAATTTTTAATTATATATTATTATACCACTGTTTTATTAATATTTCCTTTAAGATATGTCTTCCTTTTTGCCTTCGAAAATTTTTCAATCGCATAACGAAGAGTGGTTCTGGGTATTTTTTTGTAATTCTTTTTTAGAAATGATTCCTCTATTTTTTGGTCGCGCTTGCCGACTTCTCGAAGCATCCAACCGACTGCTTTGTGTAGTAAATCTTCCTTATCCCGCAAGAGGATTTTTGAAATTTTAAGCGTATCGCTAAAATCATTTTGATATATAAAATATGAAGTGGCGATTATCGCAATTCGTCTCTCCCACATATTTTTTGAACGCGCAAATTTATATAAAATCTTTCTACTAGCAGCCTTATTTTTCCACAAGTATGCGCCGACTATTCGATTGACTGTAACATCAACAAGATCCCAATTATTTATATATTTTGTATTTTCTAAATAAAAACTATAAATCTTTTTCTGTATTTTTTCATCAGATTTTTCGAATTGATAGGAAAGAATAATAAGAGCACACATTCTTTCTTCGTGGATTTTTGACGACAATAGCTTTTCTATTTCAACTAGAGTAAGTGACTGAAACTTCTTTGAGACATTGCGAATATCAGGCATTGCAAGACCAATAAAAACATCTCCGTAACCATAATCACCCGGACCCGTTTTAAAATACCATTCGTTATTTTTCTTACGCTTTTTTGATGAATATTTTTTCAGTTCTTTTTGAACATCGCCATATTTCATATTAGATGGACTTTATTGAACTAATCAATACTTCTCCTTCGTTCCGGACATAATTATAACTTGCTTTCTTTTGGATATGCCCATCTTCATAAGTCACTGTTCCATTTTTCATAGCTGGATTTACGTTAACCGAAATCACATACCATAAACCGCCTAATACCGATTTTTCTGGAGCAACATTTTTAATGTTGTCCCGAATATATTTTTCGACAATAATTTTGTCATTCAATACTTCACAGTCGGTTTGACTCATCTGAAAACTAGGAGTTAATTTTGTGACATCTTTATAAAGATAAGTTCCGTCGCCTCGATCTACCATTTCACCAAACAATGCTACTGCGCTCCCTTCACCAAATTCAATTTTTAGTTGTTCTGTCACTTTCATTCCTTCCGCCATTGAGTCCCACCAAACGTCAGCCGTCCGTCCACTATTTTTGGGGTCCATTGGACCTACTACCCCAGAAAATTTTCCGACTTTACTATCTTTTTCCGCTGGCAAATTTTGATATTCACCGGTAACTTTATCACCTAGAATATCCAATTTAAGCCAAGCTCGATTAGTAAAACCACTTTGCGTTATTTCAGAATACTGGTAACACATAGGGATCGATTCTTTTTCTACTGGCACTACCGCCACATTTACTTTGTCCTTGTTTGAAACAAAAAAAACTGTCCCGATCAAAATAACAACGATTATAACGATATATATTAATATTTTTTTCATATTTGTGATGACGTTAAGAAACTTCAATTATTACATAATTGATTATAGCAAATAATAAAAAACATAACTTTCTATACTGAAATAGTTAATGGAACACCAAAATTGTCTTTGGTTTACAGGCTATCTGAAGAATTTCATAACACAAAATCTTTTATAGCGGACTTAGCGTTGGGATTTCATAACTTTTGAATTACTATCCCCATATTAGAATTAGTATTGGTGATTTGAATAGTCTGGGGAAATAAAAAATGAGGCCGTTCCAAGTTGGACGACCTCGATAATTCAAATTTTAAATTTTCTATCACTCAATACTGTACAAACGATCACCAGCATCCCCCAACCCTGGTGAGATGTAATTGTTTGGCAATAGATGTTCGTCTATCGCAGCACAGAATAATTGAACATCTGGATGTTCTGACGTTACTCTTTTTATTCCATCATTTGATGCGACTATGCACATCAACTTGATTTTTTGCACACCAGCTTTTTTTAATTCAGTTATTGCAATACAAGCTGTAGTTGCTGTTGCAAGCATAGGGTCAACTATGATTGCATCTCTTAAGTTGGCATCAACAGGGAGCTTGATGTAATACTGTTTAACTTTCACTACTCCATCGCCTTTTCCTTCTTCACGAACCAACCCAATAAAACCAACACTTGCAGTTGGAAGTAGCTCAAGCATTGGATCTAACATGCTAATACCAGCACGAATGATTGGAACAATAAAAGGAATGCTAGACAATCTTTTTGTATCAGCAATTGCGAGTGGAGTTTTAACCTGCCTATCAACAAGAAGCAAGTCCTTAGTTGCTTCATAGCCAATAATGGTTGTAATCTCTTTTACCAAAATCCTAAATAATTGAGGTTTGGTGTTTTCATCCCTTAGAATTGACAACTTATGTTGAACCAAAGGATGATCAACAATTAATATATTTTCCATAATCAGATCTAATAAGGTTTAACAATTATCGTGTATTATTTTTGCTTTATTTTTTCGGTATTGTCCAAGTAATTAATGGACGTCTGGTAACAAAAACCCTGTTGAGGTGAGCTATCTCCATTATAACCACAACAAAATTACCAATTTTGTTTACAAATTCCATTTCGTCAGGAAAAATATTATAACTTATTAACGCAACAAATTCTCCTGTTCCGACGGGAATAACAGTATCATTTATTTCCATATTGTCCGACATACAGAGAGAAAGAATGACGTGCTCAAGTTTAGGAAATTCAAACTCTCCGTTTTTTTGCTCTTCTAAAAGAGAAATAAAATCCATGAATTCAGTGATAGGTTTCTTTTTCATACGATTAATTATTAGGTTAATACTGATTTATTTACCCCAAACTCTATAATGAAACTGGGATAAATAAACCAATACTAGCCAAAACCTATATTTCAAAAAACTTTAATTATTCGCATAATAACATAATTAGAAAATAATTCAAGTACAGCGGGCGATGAGGGAATCGGACCCCCGCCAAAGGTTTTGGAGACCTTCGTTCTACCACTAAACTAATCGCCCATATCCCGACCGAAGTCGGGACACAGAAATACAAAAAATTAGAAAGATTTTGTACTTCCTTGGATCTCGTTTTTAAGGACGGATCCACATGTAGAAAGAACTAGCAGTAAACACTTACCGCTTATTAATTATAACACAACAAAAATAGAAACTAAATTATTTTTTAACTTCCTTGTGCTTGGTAATCTTCTTGCACCATCTGCAGTACTTTTTAAGCTCGATTTTTTTAGTAACGAGTTTTTTATTTTTACTTGACCAATAATTGATTCTCTTACAGGTTGTGCAACTAAGCTTTATAAGTCTATCTTGTGACATATTCTTACTTTAATATAAAATTCATAAAAATGCAACCTAACAAAATTTGTTATTTAACAACCACCCTTGGCAAAATTGAACTCAAGCGAGTAACCACCTCGTAATTTATGGTGTCAATTTTAAGAGCCAGACTCTCGGCAGATATTTCTTCTTTCCCTTGAACACCTAGCAAAACTACTTCGTCTTCAATCCTTATATTTTTTAAGTGATTCACATCCACCACAAACATATTCATCGCTACTCGTCCCAAAATTTTACATCTGGTCCCCCCTATCAACACTTCTCCGTTATTTGAAAATCGTCGATCAAAACCATCGGCATAACCAAGCGGGATAATAGCAATTTTCGTAAGTGATGCCGTAAGGTACGTAAGGCCATAACCAATTGGATGTCCACCAGGCAATATTTTTATCTGGGCAACTTTCGTTTTCCAGGACAAAACCGGTCTTAATTTCAGCTTATTTTTGTACAAATTTTTAATATGATCAGAAGGCCAGAGTCCATATATCCCAATGCCCAAACGGACAACAGAATTTATTCCTTTCCCTTTTTCGTATACTAATAAACCCGAAGTAGCCGAAATATGGTTTTGTAATTTTTTTAGTCCACATCTTTCAGCCAATCGGATAGCTTCCAAATGTTTATCAATTTGTTTTTGTGCATGAGAAAAATCGTTGGTGTCTTCAATGTTTGCAAAGTGAGCATAAATCCCTCCTAATTTAATACTGGGGCACTTTTTTATTTCATTAAAAAATTCTTGCCACTCAGACTCAGGGAACCCTTCTCTCCCTAAATACGCATCAATCGGCATATGAATTTCCTGTTTAATTTTTAATTTGCTTGCAACCTTTTCAATTTCCTTTAATTGTTCGACAGAAAAGACCGACAATATTGAACTAAGTTTTATCGCTTTCTTTAAATCATTTTTTTCAACATAACCCAAAATGAAAGTCTTTTTTTCACTCAGCTTCCGAAGGGTTTCAAGCTCCAAAATACTATTTACTTGAAAATAGTCAGCCACTGGTTCCAGAATTTTAGCAATTTCGTTCAGCCCGTGCCCATACGCATTCCCTTTAATAACGGCCGCAATTTCTGTTCCTTTTTTTGAAATTTTTTTAAGCGATTGAAAATTGTGGATTAGATTCCTTTTTGATAATTCAATATATGAAAGTGGTAAAGCCCTGATTTTAGTAGCCACTTGTTTTAATTATATTCTCAAGCAATTCTTTGGGAAAGATCTTGGGATTCTCAGCTAGAGCCTGATGATATAGCACAGTTGAAGGGGTAAGCCCTGGCAGTGTATTTATTTCGATAATCAAAAGAGACCCGGTGTAGATATTCATAAAGGCATCGATTCTCGCATAATCCTTTATTCTTAATTCTTTCGCTAACATTTCGACTAGCTCTTTAGACTTTTGGACAATCTTTGGCTTAATAATTTCTTCCGGCGGTGGAGTCAAATTTATCCCTGTGCCACCCTGGAACTTTTCTTCCAAAGACAACACCTCCCCTTCGGAAATAGTAATACTTGGGTTTAAGGCGTGCATTTTTCTGTTCTTTTCTAAAATTCCTATAGTTATTTCTACCCAACCACTTTTTTTTAAGTGTTTCAATTTATTTCCTTTTGAACTCACAGAATCAGTTTCAATAAATTTTTCAAAAAGTAGTTCAGAGACTTTTGGATCTGGCATTTCAATTATAGTGTTTTGATTTTTTAAAACACTAATGGGAATAAATTTTTTACCGCTTTTAGCATAACTAATATAATTTTCAAGATCTTTTTCTCGAAACAAATGAGCCACGCCAGTAGAACAACCATCTTCTCGAGGTTTTACGATCAAGGTTTCGGCTAAAAAATCTGTTTTAAGTTCTTTCCAAAGTTTTTTTATTTCAGCTTGTTTTATCTCCGTCAGATTTACTATTTTTTGGGGAGCAATTCCGATATCTTTGATTTTAATTCCTCGAATGAGTTCTCCAGCTTCAAATTTATCCATACACAGTTTTGATGTTGTTTCATCCGAGCCATTATATTTAATCTTTTTGTCGATTAAAATTTTCTGGATGATACCATTTTCTCCATCTCCTCCATGAAGTCCAAGAAAAACAAATTTAGATTCATTGGCAAATTCTTCAAAAGACATCTTCCTAGGAATAAAAAATGGCTCAGTAATTTCGCTTGGACTTAACATAAGCTTTGTAATAACGGAATTTATTAGATTTTCGGTCCGCGCTCTGTTTGCTTTGGCATTTTTAGCGTTAATTATTATTTCTTCCACAGTATGATTTAATATCATTGAATAAGGTAATTCCCAAACGTTGTTATCAAAATCAAGTAAGAATGGTTTTGGCTCATAGAATTCGGACTTTCGGAGCTTAAGCCAGACATTCGTACCACTCATGAGGGATACTTGCCGTTCTGAAGTATGTCCGCCAAAAATAACTGATATTGGTTTTCTTTTTTTGTTTTTATTGACAATTGAAGGAAATTCAATTTTTTGTCGGGCACAAGAATTTTTTACAATATAGAACAATAAGTCCTGATGACTCATTCCGAGAAGTGAAGCTTGTTGGAAAAGAAAACTATTCTGTTCCATACCGGATACCGTATTAAAATCGGAAAACCAAATTTTTCCATCAGGCAAAATCCATCCATCAAAACGGGCAAAATCATTCATTTTGAAAAGTGAAAATAATTGTTCTGCTTCGGTTTGAATTTCTTTTATTGTTTCAATCGAAAATCTAGGAGGACAATGATATTGCACTTGGTTGGTAGGTAAATATTTTCTACGAAAATCAAAAATTCTTCCTTCGTGGTAAGTCATTTCGATTTCCGAAGGCACAATAGCAACAGGCATTCCAAGTTTATTTTGTAAAATTATAACAGTGAATTCTTTTCCTTTAGCAAATGGCTCTAATACTACTCTCGTGTCCATTCTTTTTGAAAAAATAACGTTCGCTTTCTCAAGCGCCTCTTTGGGTGAATTTACCGAAAAGACTCCGATACTCGAACCGCCACTAGCTGGTTTGACAATGGCTCTTTTTACTTTATTTTTAATAAAAAAATCTTTGATAATTTTCTCGTTATTTTTAGAATAAATTTTAAGCAAAGCAGAAGGTAAAGTATAGAAACCTTTCTCACTGATATTTTTGTTAGCTTCATATTTATCAAAGGCCAACTTACAAGATGCACTACTGGAACCAACAAATGGTATCTTATTATGTTCCAAGAAAGACTGAATTTGTCCGTCTTCGCCAAACGGTCCATGCATTGCAGGAAAAACAATATCCACCGATTTCAAAAATTTTATCAATGCTTTTGTGCTTAAGGTTTTAGAATTTTTTGCGAGCTTAAAATCAAAATCAGAAGGGTTATTGGAATATAATTGGGCTCGAGAAATTTTATAAGCCTTTTTTCTAGAATTAAAATAAACTGGAACAATTTCGACATTTTTATCTTCCAAATGATCAAGCAAAGACCTCGCCGAATTAAGCGATATTCCTCGTTCTAATGATGGTCCTCCAGTTAAAAGCGCTATTTTCATTTATATTTTGCAAAAAATTAAAGCTAACATAACCTTATGTTATAGGGTATTTTAAAAAAGTCAAGAGAGAGGTGCATAACTCAAAAATTTTTGCAAAAAATAATATTTATTTTAAAATAGCACTCTCAATGTTTTTTGAAATATTAGTCAGATTTTTATAGCCGTCTTTTGTGATTAAAATCACATCTTCTATCCGAACTCCACCAAAATTTTTCAAATAGAGTCCTGGTTCTACTGTCACTACACATCCGACCGGCAATATATCTTCACTTTTAGGTTTCAAGTTTGGCCATTCGTGAATTACTGTGCCTACTCCATGTCCAAGTCCATGAGAAAAACTATTTTTCCCAAATCTTTTTGTTAAAAAATCTCTTGCTGTCTTATCAAGCACCTTTGCCCTTCTTTCTCCTTTCTTTATCTTATTTAATACTCTTTCTTGTACCTCCAACACTGCTAAATATATTTTTTCTTGCTTTTTGGTAGGCTTTCCAAAAAAATATGTGCGGCTCATGTCGGAACAATAGTGGTTTACTGTGCAGCCAATATCAAACATTATTGCGTTCCCTATTTTTAATTCACTTTTTCCGGGCACGTGATGAATATTGGCAGTGTTTTTACCAAAAGAAACAATTGGTGAAAAAGACAATATCGGAGCACCATATTTCACAAAAGATTTTTTAATAAAATTATCAATTTCGATTTCACTCACCCCCAGTCGAAGCTCTTTCAAGGCATCAGCCAAAACCCGCTCACTTATTCTTTGCGCTTTAATGATATTTGCCAATTCCTTTTTACTTTTTACCGCTCGTACCTCGTGTAATAATTTTGTTTTCATGTTAAAAGACCTCTTTTTTATAACAATTATCGCAATATAAAATAGGAGCATAGAATTCGGTATAAATGGTTTCAACTCCCAAATTACATTTAGAACAATTTCTTTTTTGCAATTTTGGCATTGGGCGTTTTAAAAGACGACGCGTGTGTCGGACATCAAAACATACTTTAGGGATTGGAAGGTCCATTCTTCGGTAAAAAGACAATTCATCTTTCGTAATCCGAAACGCTCCAACGGAATATTGGCTATCTTTTTCAGCACACCCGATAACTTCATTTAAAATTGAGTCCTCCACTTCTTTTATTGTTTCGGGTAAACTAGAGCACTCTACTGTCACATTATAGTTTTTCTTATCTCTTTCTTTCCATCTGTACCCGTTTTTTATTACTTCTTCTTTAGTTAAAGGAAAAAAGTCAGCTGCCCCCGTTTCATTGTACGCAAAGTCCGATAAAGCATTTGGAAAATGCTCTCCATATCTGTATTCAATACCTTTTTCATCAATATATGGGATTTCCTTCATTTGTTCAATGATTTTAGCTTTTATCGCTTCGTATTCTTCTTTGCTGTATTTTTTATTAAAAATTGAATATTCTCCCTTCTTAAGACCAATACATCCAAAACAATTACTTGAGCTAGGGCAAGAATGACAATAATATAAGTCATGTGCTCCCATCCAACACTGAGAACAAAAGAAAATTCTGGAAGAATTTAATCCCACATTTTCTGATTCATAAACCTGCTCACAGGAATTTCCCCATTGGAAATAATCCATACAATCTTGCGCATCAAAAATAGCAAACAAGTATTTTCCATCCCTTACGTTCATACACCAGAAAGAATTCTTGACGTTTTTGCAATTTGTAAACCAATTGCCCGACACGTCTTCTGTTTTACTTGAAATCACTGCTCGTTGAGGAAATTTCTTTCTAAATTCGTCAAATAGTTGCTTCATATTTTCTAACCCCGATAAAGAATTCAATTTAAGCTGTGCTATTTTCTTTAGATACTCTCCTTTCTCATATTTTTGATTAAAAATTGAATATTGCTGATTGATTAGGTTTACACAACCGACGCAGTCGGAACAATTGCGACAACCATACGTAAAGAAGCAATCACGGCACTCTTTGCTCTCCTGAGAAAATCTTGTCTTATAGCAATTATCGCAATCAATGCATTCATAACAAAGTTCGCATTGAGATATTTCAAAACAATCCACGCAATTCAAAATATCTTTACCAATATAAGTATAAAGTGAATCAGTACCCCTGGTAGTACGAAAAACCATATACGAATTTTTCATATCATCTACTCGGTGGGTATAAGGACTATTTACTGACATTCTCTGCTTCACTAAAGCCATTCTTGGAACTTTATTTTGTAATTCGGAAAACTGATCAAAAAATGATTTTGAAAAATCATAGTCTATTCCATATTGATATGGATCCCACTTGTCAGAATACCAAATATCTTTATCATAAACGGGAAACTTTGTTCCATCTGGATACATTGAAAAAATATTTTGCCCAGAAAAATCACACTTCCGTTTATATAAAACTCTTTCATTGGTACTGGCAAAACGTCTGACCAACCGACATTCCGGACAAAAAGTTGGAGGCGGGACTTTTATTTTTTCGTAAAAGTTAAAATCTTCTTTTTCTATAACAAAATCCTTTTTACAGTTTTGACAGGTTTTCGTCTCCATAAAAAAGAGGTTAGAACAATTTTATTATGTCGTGATAGGTCACGAGAAGCATAAGAACGATCAGAAGTCCGAAGCCAACCATGTTTACTGCATTGGCAATTTTGGGATTTATTCTAGAACCTTTAATTTTTTCAATCAAGACAAAGAGTATTCTACCTCCATCAAGTGCCGGAAAAGGTACCAGGTTGATTATTGCCAAGTTTACCGAAATAAGCCCAGCAAGCGACAAAAGATATGAAAAACCAAAATGATAGGCATCCCCAACTATTCCCACTAAACCAACTGGTCCGGACACTTCAGAAAGGTTTGCTTTGCCGTGAATAGATTGAACAATAAGCGTATAAAGCCCTACAACAGTACTTTTGGTAACATATAGGTCCAACTTCATTCCTTCCCAAAGGGAGCCAAAAATTGACAATTTTGCTATCCCCACCTCGTCCATTGAAATTCCAACTATCGGCAGTCCGTTCGTAATTTCCGGATTCATTTTTGCGGTATAAATATTTTTATCCAAGCCACGGGTATAACCAATATCAATTTCATTTTTAGGGTGAGCAAGAACAAACGACTTCAAAGTGTCTGGATTAATATCCGGAATCGAATCTATCCCGGAAGTAACCAAGACAATTCTGTCACCAGATTTTAATCCTGCAATTTCGGCAGGAGATTTTGTTTCCGTTGAAACAACTACCAAGTGAACATCTTGCAAAGCAGAGCCTTTTGGCTCGCTCCCGACGGAAGTTGGCAATCCAGACATAAAACCAAACGAAAAGAAAAGCCAAGCAAGTAAAAAATTGGCCAATATTCCTGCAAATAATACTATCGCTTGTTTCCAGGCAGATTTATTCACAAAACTTCTGGCTGCATCAGGGCCAACGGTATTTTCTTCATCCGGATTCTCGCCAAAAATTTTCACAAATCCTCCAAAAGGTAATGCGTTGATAGAATATTCTGTTTCTCCTTTTTTTATTCCAAAAAGTTTTGGCGGAAAACCAAAACCAAATTCATCTACTCGAATCCCGAAAAATTTTGCTGTTGAAAAATGTCCAGCTTCGTGTACTAAAACCAACACTAATAAAATTACAAAAAAAATTAATATACTCATATGTTTTTATAATTTAACCCAATACTTCTTTCTCTTTTTTTTCAAAAAGCGTTTCTAAGTTTTTATTTATCTCATCCACCGCTTTTTGTAATTCGTCCTTGGCTCTAACTTTTTCATCTTCGGTCATCTTTCCTGATTTCTCCTGTGCTTGAATGTCATCCCAGACCACTCCGCGCTCTCTTCGAACAGTAATACGAGCTTCTTCCAATTTTTCTTTTAAAACTTTCACGAGCTTTTGCCTGGTTTCGGTTGTGAGTTGTGGAAAAATTACTCGAAGCCCCGCTTCGTCCGTCGCAACCGACAAGCCAAGGTCAGCAACATTAATTGCTTTTTCGATTGCTTTCACTTGATTTTTATCCCAGGGAGCGACGCGCAATGTTTTCGGATCTTCCACAGAAATAGAAGCGACGTTTTTAATCGGCTGGTAAGCCCCATAAGTTTCAACTGAAACCCCATCAAGGACCATAATGGATGCCCGACCAGTTGAAAGCTGACTATATTCTTTTCCTAAAAATTCCTCTGCTTTTTTAAGCCCAATTTTAAAATTGGAAAAATTATATTGCATTCTGCCATTATAGCATCGAGTGGTCTATTTTGACAATCCTTAGTGATTCCTATTAACAAATCTCCTTGTAACTGGACCAAACGATCCGAAGCTTTTGCTACTTTTATTCAAAATAATTTTATTTTTCAACTGAAAGAGTCCTAATGCTTGTTTTGTTGCTTTTCCAAAATAATTTGTCTCCTGGCCTGGTAAGCCTGAGCCTGTTTTAGCAATAATTAATCCATGACTATTCAGATACTTTTGTAATTCAAGCACTTCTTTGTTTCTTGAACCTATCTGTAAAACTTTAGTGAAAATAAAAGGGATGTTCGAAGTAATTGAGATTATTGGCGAAATAACTTGGTTAACTGGTGGAGTAATGGTTACAACAGGAACAACATGCGGAGTGAATCCCCAACCACCTCCTCCTCCACCACCGCCAGTAGTATCGCAACCGGCAGTGATGAAGGTTGCGTCCGATCCGTAACCAGTACCAACACTATTGGTCACATAGGCTCGATAATGATAGGTAGAAGCACAGGTAAAAGATGAGATACTGGATGAATAATTACCTTGTTCAAAAGGAGGTTCATTTTCATTTGCTACCGTTAATCCATAGTCAGTACCTAATCCATATTCAAACCCAAGAGCATTTGGAGCTTCTCCCCCGATGTTAGTAACAGTTTCATTTAAAGTGTGACTAAATGAGAAGAGATAACTGCTTCACCGGTAATTACGGTTGGTAGAGTGGGTATAACATATAACATGAGTATAATCATATTTCATAACGGTGGCTTTGTAATCATTTCCACCATCACTATATGCTACATATGGAGTAGAACCATCAAGAGCAAGAGAAATGTAATTTGCTTGTCCAGCTGAGAATCCTGTCTCACCGACATTCACCCAATTTTCGCCATCATATTTCATGACGGTGGCGCTGTAACCATTTGCAGCATCTTGATACGCCACATATGGAGAAGAACCATCAAAAGCAAGAGAAATCAAATCTGCTTGTCCGTCTGAAAAACCTAGAATACCAACGTTCCGCCAAATTTCATCAGCTAAAGAATTGTGTACATCAAAAGAAGTCCCAATTAGGATTAATATTATTAAAATTAATTTTATTTTTTTTATCATTTAATGTATTTTAAAAATATATTAACACAAAAAAAACATTACCGACAAATTTTGTTATGTTCAATATAACAATTATATCAAATTATAATATAGGCACAACTAAAGCCACAGATTCCATTAAACTTTTCATAGACGAGCCAGGCTGGCGGAGATATTCCCGAACTTTAAAAATTTGTTTAAAGAAATCAATTTTTTTGTCTTGGTTTAATTTCGTATCACGACAATATTTGTTGTAAAGCACTAATTCAAGTGCATTTAAAAATTTAATCGCTTTTGATCTGGTAGAATTTTTTGAAGCTGTTACTTCTTCTTCATCTTCTTCGTCAATTTTTTCTTCAGCCAGTAAATTTTTTATAAACTCAATTCTATCTCTCAGAGAATCCGCGACAAACTTTTCAGCGTCTTTCAATTCACTTTCCAAGTCAATTTTTGATTTGATTAAATAAAATCGAGAAAGTAAGGTTGGAATCAAGATATTTGCATCGGGCAAAATTAAAAAATAATGTGTATTTTCTTTTGGTTCTTCAAAGATTTTAAGTAAAGTATTTTGGGCATCATTCAAAAAACTATTTGTTGAAATAACGAAAAACCTTTTTACCTCTTTAAAACTTTTTTCGAGTGTCATCGATTTTAAGTTTCGAGCGTCAGCAATTTTAAAAAAATCAGTAGAAACACAAAAAAAATCCGGGTTGCCGGTTGTTTTTATCCCTAGATTCTCGATAAACTCAAGAACCTCAGGCAAGACAATCTCTTCAGTGCCTTCAATCAAATATGCGTGATGTAAATTGTTTATATCGAGATCTGATAAGATTTTCATATTTAACAATCTTACTTTTTACTCAAAACTGTTTTTTTATAGACGTCCAAATGCTCTAGCGCTATTCCTGTTCCTTTTGCAACACAATATAGTGCATCTTCAGCTAGGGTTGCCTTCACTCCTGTCTTTCGATAAACCAAATCAGGTAAATTTCGCAGCAGCGATGAACCTCCGGTCATAATGATTCCATAATCAATAATATCTGACGCAAGTTCCGGTGGAGTTTCTTGTAAAACATCTTTTATTGCTTTTATTATTTGTTTCAATTCTCCGTCAATTGATTTCACTATTTCATTCGTACCAACTTGAACGGACCGAGGAAGTCCTTGAATATAATCTCTTCCTTTTATCGTTACTCGTAATTCTTCTTCCAGGGGAACAGCCGCCCCGATTTTTATTTTCACTTCTTCTGCTGTTCTGTCCCCAATCGCTAAATTGAATGTTTTTTTTATGTAATCAGCAATCGCTTGATCAATTTTATTTCCAGCACACTTTACGGAAATTGAAGACACAATCCCGCCAAGAGAAATAACTGCCACATCAGTTGTCCCTCCTCCTATATCCACAATCATGTGCCCTTTTGATTCATAAATTGGAATTCCTGCGCCAATCGCTGCCAAAATTGGCTCTTTCACAACATAAGCATTTTTTGCTCCAGCTCTGAGAGAAGCTTCAACTACTGCTCGACGTTCTGTGGAAGTTACTCCAGCTGGAACAGAAACCATTACATCGGGTTTAAAAAAATTATATTTTCCAAGCGCTTTATTGATAAAATATCTTAACATGGCCTCGGTAACTCGATAATCGGCAATCACACCGTCTTTCATGGGGCGGTATGCAATAATAGAGTCAGGCGTTTTCCCAATCATATCCTTAGCGTCAAAACCAATTGCCAAGATTCGATTGTCTTGTTCGGAAACTGCTACCACTGAAGGTTCGTTTAAAATAATCCCCTTTCCCGGCATAAATACAAGAGTGTTGGCAGTCCCCAGATCTATCCCTAATTTTTTTGAAAAATATCCCATGAGCTAAATATATCACAAATTATGTTAGAATTAAAGGATGAAAACTGTTACAGTTTTGCCACTTCAAAAAGGGATTTTTAAAGACGAATTGACTTATTTTTCTACCCAAGAAATAGAGGAAGGAAGTATCGTCAGCGTTCTTCTACGAAACAAAAAAATCTTAGGCTTAACTACTTCTTCAGAAGACGTGTCCCTTGCCAAAGGAAGAATTAAAGGACTTGATTTTGATTTAAAAAAAATTGTAGAAGTAAAAGGAAAATCTGTCTTTCGAGAAGAATTTTTATCTTCGGCAATAGAAGCTAGTAAATATTTTGCCTCTAAAAAAGGAGAAGTAATTTCTTCATTCATCCCAGCCGCCTTCAAGGAAGACTACGACAAAATATCAAAAGCGATTGGAGGAGTAAATAAAGAAAAAGTTCCAATATTTAAATCAAACATTAGAGCAGAAAAATTACTTTTCCAGGCACCGTTCGAAGATCGAGTTTCCTATTACAAAACTCTAATTAGAGAAAGCTTTGCCAGAAAAAAATCTATTTTCATAGTTCTACCAACGGAACACGACATAGAAACTTTATTTATTTCACTTTCAAAAGGAATCGAAAATTTTGTAATTCCAATTCATGGAGGGCTAAGCGCAAAAAAACAAATAGAAAAGTGCATTCAAGTTATAGATTCATCTCATCCAGTTTTAATTTTAGGGACAACCCCATATTTATCTATCCCGAGACATGATATCGAAACGATAATAATTGAAAATGAGAGTTCGAGCGCCTACAAAACTATTGGTCGTGCGCACTATGATTTAAGAATCTTTGCAGAAATTTTTGCGGTTAAAAGTGGATCAAAACTTATTTTCAGTGATACTCTCCTCCGTTTTGAAACAATTGCCAAAAAAGATATTGAAAACCTGGGAGAAGTACGGCCTCTTTTGTATCGCATTAATTTTAATGGAACGATTGAAATACCCCAAAAAGGAGAAAAGTTTAAGGTACTAACAGACGAAAGCGTAAAAGAAATTCAAAATACTATCCATAAAAGTAAAAATGTTTTTATCTTTTCTTTAAGAAGAGGTCTAGCCACCATGACCGTTTGTCGAGACTGTGGTGAAACACTTCTATGTGATAATTGTCTGGCTCCCGTGGTTCTGTATTTATCCAGAGACGGTAATAAAAGAATGTTTATTTGTAATAAGTGTGGAACAGAAAGAAGCCCCGACACCACTTGCTCACGCTGCTATAGTTGGAATTTAATGCCTCTTGGTATCGGCACTGATACTGTCAGAGAAAAAGTAGAAAATATGTTTGATAAAAATGTTATTTTTCAACTGGACAAAGAAACAGTTAAATCATCCAAACAAGCAGGAAAAGTCATAGCCGAATTCAAAGAGAAACCTGGCTCAATCTTAATCGGAACAGAGATGGCCCTTTTTTACATAAAAGAAAAAGTTCCACTCTCAGTTATTGGTTCTTTTGATTCGCTCTGGAGTATCCCAAATTTTAAAATGAGCGAAAGAATTATTCAACTGTTGATTTCAATAATTTCAATAACCGAAAAAAAATTGATAATCGAAACGAAAAATGAAAACGACCCGGCAATTTCAGCAATTCTTAATGAAAATTTGCTTTCCTTTGTCCGGGAAGAATTGAAGGATAGACGGAATCTGGGTTATCCTCCTTATAAAAGATTTATCAAAATTACTTTTTTGGGAGATAAAGATGAAACAATAAATGCAAAAAATTTCATGAATGATTTCCTAAAAGATTACAACCCTGAAATATTCAGTGGCTTCTTGGCAAAGCAAAAAAATAAATACGTAACAAATGCTTTAATCAAATTGGAACCAAAAAAATGGTCTATTCCTTTTCTTTCGGCAAATTCATCGATCGATGATGTCTTGCTGGAAAAACTTCTTTCTCTCCCTCCTACTTTTTCCATAAGTATAGACCCTGAAGACCTACTGTAGCAGTTTTCTGCTGAAAATTTGTAAGATTACAACTTGTCGTCCGTCTAATAATATGCGGGTATCATTAAAATTAATTTTTTTATTATTATATGGAAAAAACTAGAAGTGTAATTAAGGTTTCTAAAATAAAGACAGCTATCGTTTTAATAATTTTAGTAGTAATCGGACTTATTTTACTAGGCTTAAAATTAATCAATCGACCGTATGACCCAGCAAATTGCGGCTTGGGTTGCCGACAAATAACCAATACTCTTCAATTACGAGGAAATAAAGAGAGTTCATCGATGATACCTTCAGATTATCTGAGTCCGAACCAAAATCCTTTGATAAACGACACAAGAGAATTTTTAAAAACAAACTATAGTGCTGCGATAAAGACAAGGAGTGTAGAAAGTATTTTACTTGAAGCAAAAGATATTGTCCGGAATGTAAATGGAAGAATAGATAATTCTAATGAGAACCCAGAAAATGGATATATTGGTTTTGTTATACCAAAAAGTAATTTTGAAAATTTCAAATATGAAATCGAAGGTATCACTCATAAAAAATTACTTACTGAGAATATTTCTTCCGAAAATTTGCTCGGCAAAAAGCAATCAATAGAGTCACAACAAGAACAATCGAACTCTTCACTAGCTGCCCTCCAAAAAGAACAGGGGATTCTTATCGCAAATCACAACCAGGCATTAAAAGATTTACAAAACAGCACCAGTGATATGGAAATATCATTCCAAAATATATCCCATGAAAACTCAAACTTTGACACTAGGAATCAAAACCTTAAAAACCAAATTACGAATATGAAGACGAGATTGGTTGACATTGCTCAACAAGATTTGAGCTTCAATAATAACATTGAAACAGTTAGTGGCTATATTTCAGTAGAACGTATCTCGTTATGGGAAATGGCAAAGATTTTCTCTCCAGTCTCCCCTATCATTATAATAATCATTCTAGTATTAGTGGTTTGGTACCTTCTAAAAAGAAAAAGTGTTATACCAAAAATTGAATTTGTTTAAAATACCAAAACTGTAAACTCACCTTTTTGTTTGGCAGGATTTTTTGTCAGGTATTCCAACACTTCAACTGGTGTGCCAGTTTTAAATTCTTCATATATCTTTGTAAGCTCTCTTGCAATACAAACTTTTTTTTCGGGACAAAATTTAATTAAGGACTCCAAAGTTTTTAAAATACGATGCGGTGACTCGTAAAACACCATCGTACGTTTTGAGCTGGCAATTTCTTTAAAAAGAGTTTCCCGGCCTTTTTTGTGCGGTAAAAATCCCAAGAATGTGAATTCGTGAATTGGTAATCCTGAAGCTGAAAGTGCCGTAATCACAGCAGAGGCCCCGGGGATTGGCACTACTTCCACTTCGCGATTGAATTTATCCTTTATTTTGGATACCAGCAATGCTCCCGGGTCAGAGATTCCAGGAGTTCCAGCATCCGATACTAATGCCAAATTTTTCCCTTCATTTAACAACTCAAAAATCTTCTCAGTTTTTGATAATTTGCTTTGAGCGTGGTAGCTCATTGTTAGCTTGTTTATAAAATACTTATCCAGCAATCTTTTCGTCATTCTTGTATCCTCACATAAAATCAAATCTACTTCTTTTAAGGTCTGGATTGCCCGGTAAGAAATATCTCCCATGTTACCGATAGGTGTAGCTACTACATAAAATTTTACCATTTAGTGATTATACCAAATTTATTTCTTCTCGTATAATCCAACCAACTCTGCTCTCTCAATGACGTGTCCTTCCATTATTTTTTTTAAGTCGAAAGCATTTGTGTTTTTACTAAGCTCAATCATTGCGTCTAATGCATAAAGTTTAAAAAAATAGTGGTGCATTCCATTTGGCGGGCATGGGCCGATATACTCGTTTTTTCCAACTCCATTTAAACCCACCATTGCATCTATCGGCTCACTTCCTTGATTGATTTCAGTTATTTTTGGAGGAATATTCCACATAACCCAATGCACAAAAGTACCGTTCGGAGCATCCGGATCATCCATTATTAAAGCCAAATTTTTTGTTTCTCTTGGAACCTCTTTAAAAAGAAGTTCTGGGTTAATATTTTCCCCCTCGCAAGTAAAGCGACTAGGAATTTCTCCATTATTTTGAAATGCAAAACTTTCTATTTTCATACCACAATATTATATCACTCTTGATTAAGCTTTGATGAACCCCATACAGAAGCCTTGCTTCTATCCAAACTAAAAGACGGAAGCCTTGATTCCGTCTTTTAGTTCTATGTGTTCATCCGTATTATTCTTTTACAATATCCGCAAGAACTATAACTTTACTTTCTGGACGGATTTCAATAACACCACCGGAGATTTTAAATTTTTCTTCACTTTTTCCGGTTTTTAGAATTATTTCGCCTTTTTGGAGCGCTGAGACGAGTTGCATGTGTTCCGGCAGAACTTCGATAATTCCGCTTTTGGTCGGTACAAAAACAGCTTCTGCTTCTCCTTCATACAGAATTTTGTCTGTCCCGATAATTGAAATCTTTAAAGTTGCCATAATAATTTATTTTTTTTCTTCCATTAATACATCATCAATGTTTCCCTTCATATAGAAAGCTTGTTCGGAAATGTGATCATATTTACCTTCTAAAATTTCTTCAAAACCTTTGATTGTTTCTTCGAGAGGTACATATTTTCCAGGTCGTCCGGTAAATTGTTCTGCCACAAAATTAGGCTGTGAAAGGAATTTTTGAATTCTTCGTGCTCGAGAAACGGCCAGTTTATCATCATCAGAGAGTTCGTCCATTCCCAAAATAGCAATAATATCTTGCAAATCTTTATATCTTTGTAAGATTTTCTGAATATTACGAGCCACGTTATAATGTCGCTCGCCGATAATGTTTGGGTCAAGAATAGTAGAAGTTGAATCAAGTGGATCCACCGCTGGGTAAATCCCGAGTTCGGAGAGTGGACGAGAAAGCACGACGGTAGAATCCAAGTGCGAGAAAGTCGTAGCGGGGGCCGGATCAGTCAAATCATCGGCCGGCACATAAATCGCTTGAACTGAAGTAATTGAACCTTTATCAGTGGAAGTAATTCTTTCTTGCAAATTTCCCATTTCGGAAGCAAGAGTAGGCTGATATCCCACCGCTGAAGGCATACGACCAAGCAAGGCAGATACTTCAGATCCTGCTTGGGTAAATCGGAAAATGTTATCCATAAACAAGAGCAAATCTTTCCCTTCAACGTCGCGGAAATGTTCCGCCATAGTTAATGCTGAAAGTGCAACGCGAGCACGAGCACCTGGCGGTTCATTCATCTGGCCGAACACAAGCATTGTTTTGTCGAGCACACCAGAATCTTTCATTTCTTTATACAAATCATTTCCTTCACGAGTTCTTTCCCCCACTCCGGCAAACACGGAATATCCACCGTGTTCTGCTCCAATATTTCGAATTAGTTCTTGAATGACAACAGTCTTTCCAACCCCAGCACCACCGAAAAGTCCGACTTTTCCACCTTTTAGAAATGGACACATAAGGTCAATAACTTTAATTCCCGTTTCAAGTACTTCGGTCTTTGGTGATTGCTCTGCAAATGTTGGAGCTACTCGATGAATTGGCATTCTTTTTGAATTCTTTGGTTCAGGCTTTTCATCAATCGCATTTCCGGTAACATCAAACATTCTTCCGAGAGTTTCCATTCCAACTGGGACAGTGATGTAGTCGCCAGTATCCGTCACTTCATCTCCTCGGGCAAGTCCATCAGTTGAAGTCATCGCGATTGTTCGTACTTCATTTAATCCAAGGTGACCAGCAACTTCCAACACTAAGTCTGTTTTCCCTTCTCTTTTGACAGTAAGTGCATTCAAAAGTGCTGGCAATTCCCCATCGAATCTTACATCTACGACCGCTCCAATAATTTGTGATATTTTTCCTTTTTGCATTTTATTTTTTGATAATATTAATAATAATTTTAGTTTACATTTAATGCTTCCGCTCCGGCAACGATTTCGGAAAGCTCTCTCGTGATGCCATCTTGTCTCGCATGGTTATATGCAAGAGTCAAAGAATTAAGGATGGTGGTGGCACTATCTCCTGCATTCTTCATCGCGAACATTCGAGCAGAATGCTCAGAAGCAAATGCCTCCGCGAGCGTTTGATACACAACGATATCCACTAATCCAGGTAAAATACTTTCAAGTATTGTTTCCAAATCCGGTTCAAATTTGTAATCAGTAAAGTCATATGCAACTTTCTCTTCCTTTTTGTTTCCTGAAAGCGCTTCTGTTTCGGCAGCTTCCAAAATATTTTCAATAGTTGAGACACTTAGCGGAAAAAGTTCTCTCATCACGGGTTTATAAGTGGTAGATTTCAAAAATTCAGTATACAAAATTTTAACACTAGCATAATCTCCTTTTATATATTCATCTTGAATCAAGTTTGACAGTTCTTTTGCTTGTTCGATATTTGAACGTTCGGAAAAAGTTATAAAACTGGCAAAATTTTCCAAATTTAATTTCTTGCAAATCTTTTCCGCATGCTTTCCAATGGTTATGGTTTTGATTCCCCGGCCATTCTTTTTCTTGAGATAAACAGAGAGGGATTTGTAAATATTGCTATTATATCCTCCACAAAGCCCCGTGTTACTGGCAATTACTACAATGAGTTCGACGTTATTCTTCCCAGGAACAATAAGGGGATTTGAAAAACTTTTATCTTTTGAAAGATTCATCAAAAGCTCAAGCGCGTAACGAGAATAAACGCGCGAAGCGAGTACTTTATTCACTGACCTGCGCATTTTAGAAACCGAAACCATCTCCATTGTTTTAGTGATTTTCTTGATGCTTTCAGTAGACTTTATTTTTTGTTTTATTGCTTTTTGTGCAAGTGGCATATTTTTATTTAAATAATTCGTTTGGGAAATAATAATAATTAACTGCACAAAATCCAACTCCGCCAAAAGTTTTATCTTCCGACTCTTTGCCACATTTAAATATTTTATAAAAAATAAATAAACAAAGTAAAGCAAAAACTGCCATACATGAAACTAAAATAATGTTCCAAATTTTTAAACTTTTTATTTTTTTTGTTTTAATTTCTGTCTCCATATTTAATTCCCTAAAAATTCTTTAATCGCTCCTTTTAATTCTCCTTCTATTTTTTCGTTCCAATCTTTTAATAAATCGGCAAGCAACGTTTTTTTTGTTCTTTCCAAAAAAGCATAAAAATTTTCTTCCCAAGATTTGATTTCGGTGATTTCAAGTTCATCCAAATATCCTTCATTCACGGCATAAATAGAACAAACTTGTTTTGAAACCGGAATCGGCGCATATTGATTTTGCTTCATTAGTTCGGTCACTTTTTGTCCGCGGTTAATCGCTTTCTTTGTTTCAGCATCTAAATCTGAGCCAAATTGAGCAAAGGTTTCGAGTTCGCGGTATTGAGCCATGGCCAGCTTCATTTTTCCGGCCACTTTTTTCATTGATTTAATTTGTGCATTCCCTCCTACACGAGAAACTGAAAGTCCGGCATTGATAGCTGGTCTGATTCCTTTGTTGAACAATCCAGTCTCCAAGAAAATTTGTCCGTCAGTAATGGAAATGACATTCGTTGGAATATAGGCGGACAAATCTCCGGCTTGGGTTTCAATAATCGGCAAAGCAGTAATCGAGCCTCCACCATAATTTTTATTCAATCGGCAAGCACGTTCAAGTAATCTTGAGTGTAAATAGAAAACATCTCCGGGATATGCTTCACGCCCCGGTGGTCGACGCAATAGTAAAGAAATCTCTCGATATGCAACTGCGTGTTTCGACAAATCATCGTAAACCATTAAAACATCTTTCCCTTTGTCCAAAAAATATTCTCCAAGCGCGGTTCCGGAATATGGAGCAAGATAAGAAAAGGCTGGACCATCCGATGATCCGGCCGAAACAACAATTGTGTAATCCATCGCACCGGCTTCTTTTAATTTTGAAACGATACGGGCAACCTTCGATTGCTTCTGAGAAATAGCCACATAAATACAAATCAAATTTTGTCCTTTTTGGTTGATGATGGTGTCGATAGCAATAGCCGTTTTACCAGTTTGTCGGTCTCCGATAATAAGCTCTCGTTGCCCACGACCGATTGGAATCATCGCATCAATGGACTTTATCCCAGTTTGAACCGGGGTTTTAACAGGTTCACGGGTCATAACCCCTGAAGCGATTTTTTCTACCGGATAGATGACATCTTCTTTAATAGCCCCAGCTTCGTCGATAGGGACACCGAGTGGATTCACCACTCGACCAATGAATTTATCACCAACCGGAATTGAAAGAATTTTATTGGTACGCTTCACTGTCTCACCTTCGCGGATTTTGGAAAAATCTCCAAGCACGATGACACCAACAGAATCTTCCTCAAGGTTGAGAGCAAGCCCCATCGCTCCGGATTCAAATGAGACCATTTCTGATGATTGACACTTCGCCAATCCGGAAATCTTTGCAATCCCGTCCGAAACACTCATTACCGTTCCATATTCGTATGTTTCAGCACCTCCCTGAAATCCTGCAATTCTCTTTTTTAAATTTTCTATTGTTGTATTCGCACTCATAATTTTTCTTTATAATGTTATCTAATAATAATTTCTTCCAATTTTTTTAATCCTGTTTCGATGCTTGAATCATAAACAGCTCCTTGCCACTTGGCCCGGAATCCTCCTACTAATTCTTTTTTTATTTTTAATACTTCTGGTAATTCACTTGCACTCAAAAATGTTTTTATATTTTTTATCGTATCGTGCTTTATTTCGTGTGCTGTTTCTATTACAATTCCTTTTTTCTCACGTTCAAGTTCCGTTATCTTCTCCAAGTGGTAAAGAATTGAGGGCAATTGGGCTCTTAAATTCCTGCTGTCAATAAAGTCAAAAAACTTCGCATCAAGATTTGTGGTATTTTCTTCCGCTAATTCAAAAATGGCTTTTGCTAATTGTTTTGACTTTATCATTTTACTTTGACAACATTGCCTTAATAATATCTTCTCCTTTACCACTTGCTACATAACCTTCAATTATTTTTCTGACTCCACTTTTAACCAATTCCCCGGCTTCTTTTCGGACTTCTTCTTCTGCGCTTTTTTTATTTTTCTCAGCGTCAAGTTTTGCTTGTCGGAGAATTTCTTCTTTTTCAAGATCTGCTTTTTCTTTGGCTTCTTTAATAATTTCCTTACCATCAGCTTGTGAACCAATCAAAATTTTCTTGGCATCGTTCTTTGCTTCCTTCATTATCTCTTCTTTTTTTAGATTGGCATTTTTAACCTCAGTCTCCGCTTTTTTGGCATTGTCTAGTCCATCAGTAATCTCCTTAGTTCTATCACTCATCAACTTACTGAGAGGCTTTGCCATCAACCAGTACAAAAGACCAAGAACCAGCACAAAATTTACGATTTGTGCAATCATCAACTTCCAGTCTATATGAAATGTAGTTATTA
Source organism: uncultured bacterium (assembly GCA_903869825.1). Lineage (GTDB taxonomy): Bacteria > Patescibacteriota > Minisyncoccia > Phycocordibacterales > UBA9973 > UBA9973. The sequence goes on along the minus strand of CAIQAL010000003.1, from coordinate 12,500 downwards.
ATTCTTGCATAATTTTTCAATTATTTAATTGAAAAGGCAATAACCAAACCATAAATTGCAACTGCTTCTGCGAACGCTGAAACGATAAGCATAGGAACTAAAATTTTTCCTGTTGCTTCTGGGTTTCTTCCGATTGATTCCATTGCCTTAGCCCCTACCATACCGATACCTAATGCGGCACCAATACCTGTAAGACCTATTGCTAGTGCCTTTGCTAAGGGAACTAAATCGACTACTGTTTTTGCTACTTGTGTTGTTTCCATAATTTTATTTTTATCTCCTTAGAGATGTTACTAATAATTAATAATAATTTTTTCGACTAATTTATAATTTTATCCGACTCTGATGAAAATTCTAAACACTTACTAATTCTTCTTCATGTTTATGTTCTTCGTGTTCTGAATGATCCTGACTTGCTATTGTAAAGTAAACCGTAGTAAGTAAGCTAAAAATCAATGCCTGAATTAAACCGACAAAAACCTCTAAAAATAAAAAGGGTCCTGGCACAACATAAGAAAATATCGCTGCCATTGAAGCCAGAAGCACCTCCCCGGCAAATACATTTCCAAATAATCGAAAAGAAAGCGAAGCAATCTTTGCGAATTCTCCCAAAAGCTCTAAGAGTCCTACGAAGAAAGTAATCGGCGCAACAATCAGGACGGATGGATCTTTTCTAACAGTAGTAAAGATTGAACCCAAGGCGGCGAAATTGAGATATTTATTGAAAGCTTTCCAAGCTCCGATTACCATGATTCCGAAAATATTTGATCCAATAACCACCATGATTGAAAGAGCGAGCGTGGTATTAATATCCGCAGTTCCAGAACGTAAGAAAGGGACAAAAACTGAAGTACTTCCTTCTTTTACTAGATATCCGATAGAACCAAAAATAGGTAAAAGTCCTAGCCAATTATTTATCAATATAAAAATAAATAAAGAAAAAACAAACGGAAAAATTCTTTGTGATATCTTTCGGTTGTTAGTAACTTGATCAACTAATCCTAAGGCACCTTCTAAAATAACTTCAAACATATTTTGAAGTTTTCCAGGAATTTTTTTTATTTTTAATCTGATAACAAGTGATAAAAAAAGCACCACCAAAACTGCTGCCCAGGAAGTGATAAGTGAATTTGTAACTTGAAAATTGCCTATGTGAAAAATGGGTTCTGCGTAAATAGGTACTTCGTGAATTATTTCCGTATTTTGTTGTATCGTATTATTTTCCATCTTTTATATCTAAACCTTTTTTGTATTGTTTAATCTCGCGGTAAATTCCAAAACAAGTTATCACAAAACCAAAAACAACAAAAATAAAAAATATAACTTGGCTTCCGATTGATTTACTAACATATCCTCCTCCGATTGCTCCAAAAAATAAAGGGAAAAAAATCCAAGCAGTTGTTTTGGCATAGAAAGAAATGATTGGTCGCCAATCCATCTTTTCTTTTACTGGCTTATTTCCAATATTCTTGTTTTCTTCCATAACGAAAATAAAAGCTTTTTCGAGGCTTTCTCCTATTATAAATGAAAAAACCCAAAGACGCAAATGTGGATTAAAAATAGTTTATTTTGATGGCTTTACGTACTTCAGACATTGTGACTTCGGCTATCTTTCGAGCTTCCTTAGTTCCTTCTTCCAGAATTTTCATTACCGCTTTTGGGTCTTTGGCAAATTCTTCTCTCTTTTTACGAATAGGTGCAATAACATACTCCAACACTTCAATAAGTCTTTTTTTTATGATGACATCACCAAGTCCTCCCTTTTCATATTGTTTTTTGAGTTCCGCTACTTCATCTTTCTTTTTATCGAAAATATCCAAATAAGTGAAGACAACGTTACCTTCAACTTTACCAGGATCTTCCACGTGAATGTGACGCGGGTCTGTATACATATTCATAACCTTCTTCGAAATTTCTTCTTTTGTGTCGGAAAGAAAAATCCCATTGTTGAGTGATTTTCCCATCTTTGAATTTCCATCTGTCCCAATCAAGCGTGGAGTTTCCGAAATAACCGGTTTTATTTTTTGAAACGTTTCTCCATAGAGTGAATTGAATTTCAAAACAATTTCATTTGCTTGTTCGATTACTGGCAATTGATCTTCCCCCACTGGAATCAAATTTCCATGACAAAATAAAATATCTGCCGCTTGAGAAATTGGGTACGCTAAAAATCCGGCGGGCACATCTTCCCCAAATCCTTTTTGTTTCATCTCATCTTTTACTGTTGGATTTCTTTTTAATCGGGCCAGGGTAACTAAATTTAAAAACAAAACAGTCAGCTCGGCAATTTCAGGTACTTCGGATTGGATGAACATAGTCGTTTTTTTTGGGTCAATTCCACAAGCGAGATTGTCGAGAGCCACTTCCAAGACATTTTCACGCACTTTATCTGGATTTTCAGCATTATCGGTCAATCCTTGAATATCCGCTACCATGTAAAAAGATTGGTCCGCTTCTTCCTGAAGTTTTAATCTGTTCTCTATGGACCCAACAAAATGACCCAAGTGAAGTCTGCCCGTTGGTCGGTCACCTGTCAATGCAATTTTTATATCTTTAGTCATATCATGATAATATCATATTTCATCAAACTTTGTCCCCATTTTAATAACATATTTGATAACTTTCATCACTTTTACTATTCCCCGGTTGTGCTAGAATGCATCTATGGTAAAAACATTGAAAGGTAGCATTCGTATCCCTCCTCAGAGTCTTGATTCAGAAAAAGCAGTACTTGGTTCTATTATGCTCCGCAAGGACGCTATACACGAAATAGAAGACATTCTTATTCCAGATTCTTTTTATGCTGAGAAACACAAGATTATTTTTCAATCAATGCTTGATCTCTCAATGAAGAATGAGCCAATTGATATGCTTTCGCTCTCGAGCAAGCTTGCTGAAAGAAAAGTATTGGAATCAATCGGAGGCAATCAGTATTTAGCTGAAATAGTTAACGTCGTTCCTTCAAGCACCAACGTCAAACACTATGCCGGAATCGTACAAAAAAAATATATTTTAAGAAGTCTGATTGAAGCGGCCGACTATGTCTCTGAGCTTGCATTTGAGGAAGGCGAAGATCACATGGATGACATTCTGGATTTAGCTGAGAAAAAGATATTCAGTGTCGTTTCCTCTCCAAAAAATCAAAAATTTACCAGCTTGAAAGACGCATTACCGGAAGCTTTTGAAAGACTTGAAAAATTACATGAACACAAAGACCAACTCCGAGGACTTCCAACCGGTTTCAAAGATTTAGATAATCTGCTTTCTGGACTTCAAAAATCTGATTTGATAATTCTTGCCGCCCGACCTTCGATGGGTAAAACTACCCTGGCTCTAGATATCGCACGAATGGCTGCAATAAAGCATGACAAAGCCGTAGGAATATTTTCTCTAGAAATGTCCTCCCAACAATTAGTAGATAGAATGTTGGCCGCCGAATCCAGAGTGAACGCTTGGAACTTACGAACTGGACGCTTGTCTGCTGATCATGAATTTTCGAAACTACGTGATTCACTTGATAAATTGTCTAAAGCAAAAATTTATATTGATGACACTCCCGGAAACTCAATCGTCAGGATGAAAGCCATTTCCCGAAGGCTAAAAGCAGAGAAGGGATTAGATCTAATTGTTGTCGACTACTTGCAACTTATGACCACTTCCAAAAATTACGATTCCATGGTAAACCAAGTGACCGAAATTTCAAGATCTTTAAAGAGCCTTGCAAAGGAACTCGATGTCCCAGTGCTTGCTCTTTCTCAGCTTTCTCGAGCGGTTGAGTCGAGAGGTGGCAAACCTCGCCTTTCCGACTTGCGTGACTCTGGTTCCATTGAACAGGATGCCGATGTTGTTATGTTTATTCATCGAGAAGACCGCCAAGGCCAAAAAGATGAATCCGAAAGAACAAATATCGCTGAAATTCTGATTGAAAAACATCGCAATGGTCCAACCGGAAAAGTAGAATTATACTTCGATGAAAAAACGACAACCTTCCTCAGTCTTGAAAAATCAAACATAAGTGAATTTTCTGCGCCTAAGGTTGCCGGTTCTTCGCTTGATGAATTTTAAAAAGACAAATGGATACTATCGATAAATTAACTGAAATATTTAAAGAATTCCCCGGCATTGGGGAGAGGCAAGCCAGACGTTTTGTTTATTTTCTGATGTCAAAAAATGGAAGCTATGTCGACAATCTTCTACTTTTGGTCAAAGATCTAAAAAATGAAATTGCCCAATGTCCGGAATGTTTTAGATTTTTTATTTCTAAGGATAAAAGCTTGCCTGCGGGCAGGCAGGTTTGTGATATATGCTTAAATCAACATATTGATTCAGCTATCCTGATGATTGTCGAAAAAGATTCAGATTTGGAGTCTATTCAAAAAAGTAGAGCATATCACGGAAAATATTTTGTCCTCGGCGGACTGGTCCCAATTGTCGAAAAAAATACAAAAACAAGAGTACGGGTAAATGAGTTGATTGGAAAAATAAAAAAAGAAGAAAAAGGATTGAAAGAGATAATATTAGCTTTTTCCCTAAATCCTCAGGGAGATCATACCGACCTTTACATAAGAAACGAATTACAAAATATTACCGAAAATTTTGAAATAAAAATTTCCTCCCTCGGTCGCGGACTTTCTACTGGCACCGAACTTGAGTATTCGGACAATGATACGATAAAGAATGCCTTAAAGAATAGACAATAAAAAAACTCTTGAATCTAGCAAGAGTTTTTTTATTTGATTGCTCCAATTTTCACCTTAAAGAATGGCTGGCGGTGTCCGTTACGGCGAAGGTAGCGAGATTTTTGCTTGTATTTTACCACTAACACCTTTCGAGCTCGGCCAATTTCCAAGATTTCAGCATCAACTTTTGCTCCTTTAATGTATGGAGTTCCAATTGTTGTATCTTTCCCATCGTCAACTAATAAAACTTTATCAAAAGTCAGTTTATCCCCTTTTTTGTATTCGCCTTTAATTTTTTCAATCGAAAGAATACTGTCTTTTGAGACTTTGTATTGTTTTCCGCCTGTTTTTATAACTGCAAATTCCATAAGTCATATATTATATTAATTTTACTGAAATAGCAAGTCCTGCCTTTCCTCTGTTAAAATTTATTGTGGTGGAACAAGCATTTTGTTATAATTACCGAATGCCAACAAAAAACAACGAACGATATTTTTTCTACGTTTTATTATTTCTTGCCTTTATTTTTACTTTTTTTATCTTTCGTCCATTTTTAATAATCTTGGTTCTTGGAGCTTCTTTCGCGATAATTCTATCGCCATTTCAAAAATGGTTTAAAAGACATAGGTTTTCAAACTGGTTCGCATCTTTTATTACGGTATTTATCTTTCTTTTGCTTATTTGCGGACCGCTTTTTGGGCTTGGAATACTTGTTTTCAAACAATCTCAAAGTGTTTACAGTACAATTGTAAGCAATGGAACCATCGTGCCTTTTATGGACAAAGCAAACACTACAATTAACAAACTTTTACCAAGTGAGATTTCCTTTAACCTTAATGACAAAGCATCCGGTTTTATATCCCTCGTAACAAACAACATCGCTCAGGTTTTCAGTACAACCGTTACCACCATCTTTTCATTTATTTTAATGATTCTAGCTATTTTCTATTTCTTAAAAGATGGACCTGAGTGGAAAAAATCTTTACTTCTAATTAGCCCAATGCCAGACGAAGATGATCAAACGATAATCGAAAGATTCAAACAAACAGTAAATGGAGTCATAAAAGGTTCTCTTTTGATTGCCTTAATTCAAGGACTGTTGATGGGGTTAGGGCTTGCTATTTTTGGAGTGCCCAATCCAGCACTTTGGGGAGTCATTGCCGGGCTTACGTCTTTGATTCCATCTCTTGGCACATCTTTGGTTTCTATCCCCTCAATAATTTTCTTATTTTTGACCAGACACTTTCCACAAGCCATTGGTTTGCTCATTTGGGCTGCAATTATGGTAGGAATGATTGATAACTTTTTAGGCCCAAGTATTGTCGGAAGAAAAATTCAGATTCCGGAATTTCTTATTTTATTTTCAGTGCTCGGTGGAATCTCTTTGCTTGGGCCAGTTGGATTTTTGATTGGACCTCTTTCTGTTAGCTTGCTCTACACCTTGGTTTCAATGTATCAGACAAAATATAAACAAAGCATGGTATTATAAAAATATGCCTATAAATTTTTACAACACGCTCACCCGAAAGAAAGAAGAATTTATTCCGCTCAAAGAAGGACAAGTCGGGATGTATTCCTGTGGTCCAACTGTTTACACCTATCCTCATATAGGCAATTACAAAGCTTATATTTTTGCCGACACGCTCAAAAGAACACTTTTATATTCAGGATTTGAGGTAAACCACATAATGAACATCACTGACGTGGATGACAAAACTATTCGCGATTCTCAAAAAGAGCATAAACACTTAAAGGAATTTACTAAATTTTATACTGAAGAATTTTTAAAAGATATTGAATCATTAAATATTTTAAAGCCAACAAAATTTACTAAAGCGACTGATTATATTGATAAAATGGTAAAAATTGTAAAAAACTTGCTGGATAAAAAAATTGCGTATAAAAGTGTAGATGGTAGTGTCTATTTTGATATTAAAAAGTTTAAAAATTACGGACAACTTTCCGGAGTTACCTTGGATCAATTAAAAGAAAACGCAGCTGGCAGAATAACCAACGATGAATATGATAAAGAAAACGCACAAGATTTCGCGCTTTGGAAAGCTTATGATGAAAAAGATGGAGATGTTTTTTGGCAAACAGAGCTAGGAAAAGGACGTCCAGGTTGGCATATAGAATGTTCAGCGATGTCCATAGAAAATTTAGGAGAACAGATAGACATTCATACTGGCGGAGTTGATAATATTTTTCCTCATCATGAAAATGAAATAGCTCAATCAGAAAGTTATACCGGAAAACAATTTGTAAAATATTGGATGCACAATGAATGGGTACTGGTGGACCAAAAAAAGATGTCAAAATCTTTTAAGAATTTTTACACTTTGCGAGACATTACAGAAAAAGGCATCAGTCCTGTCGCCTATCGCTTTTGGCTTTTAATGGCAAATTACCGCACAAGAGTAAACTTCGTCTGGGAAGCACTGGAAGGTGCCGAAACAGCCTTAAAGCGCCTATATGGACTCTATTTGGGTCTTGGGGACACCCCAACAGGAGAAATAGAAGCTAAATATCAAGAAAAGTTTACTGAATTCATCCAAGATGACTTAGATACTCCAAGAGCCCTCACCTTACTTTGGGATTTGATGAAAGACGAAAGTGCTTCTAACGCCGACAAAAAAGCAACAGTTTTGGATTTTGATAAAGTCCTAGGTTTAGGTTTTGCAGATTTGAAAGAAGAAATAATTCCCGATGAAATAAAAAAACTTGCCGAAGAACGAGAATTTGCACGCAAAAATAAAGATTTCAAAAAGTCCGACGATCTCCGCGGTAAAATAAATTCTCTCGGTTACGAAGTAAAAGATCTAGCGGAAGGTCCTAAAATAAATAAAATATAAATCATTTATCCCAAGGAAATTCGGGACGGCCAAAGTGACCCCATTGGGCTGTCTCGACAAATTTTACATTGTCTAGATTTAATAATTTTTTTATGCCACGTGGTGTTAGATCGTATCCTTCAATTTTTGACTCCACTCCATCAAGTACTACTACCGCCATCACGGGTTCTGCCTTCCCTATTGCATAAGCTAATTTAACAAACACTTCTTTCGCTTTTCCAGCTTTGACAAAATCAACTGCAATTTTGCGAGCAATGTAAGCACCAGAACGATCAACTTTCGTGTAATCTTTACCTGAAAAAGAACCACCGCCGACCGGAATCTCCGGTCCGTAGTTATCAATAATTATTTTTCTACCGGAAAGACCGGTATCTGCATCGAACCCCCCCTGCGTCCACTCGCCTGCCGGATTTATCAAATATTCTTTAGCAGAAATTATACTTTTTACCAAAAAAATAATTCCTCATTTTTTGTATTTTGAAAACTCACCACTACTGTCTCAACTTCATTTTTATTTAAAGTTACTTGCACCTTGCCATCGTAAGGATATTTTTCGTATACCTTCTGGCAAAGATTCCGCGCGAGGTCATATTCCAAAGGCATTAGATTTGCAGTTTCCGTTGTGGCATAGCCTTTCATAATTCCTTGGTCCCCTGCACCACCAGTATCGACTCCGCTTGCAATCTCGGGACTTTGTTTGGATAAATTAATAACGACTTTAAAATCAGGACCCACAATATTTTTTACTAAATTTTCAAAATCAGGATGTGAGGTACTTGTAATTTCCCCGTTTACGGTAATCAAGTTGTGCCCACCCATCACTTCGACCGCCACCCGGCTATTTTTGTCATTTGCTAAATACGCATCCAAAATGGAGTCTGCAATAAAGTCACAAATCTTATCCGGGTGTCCCGGGCTCACAAATTCAGCAGTTCTAATAGAATATTTCATTATGAATAGTATAACACAAGTAAAAAACCAAGAACAAGGTTTTTAAGGGGTTTGAGTTCTTTGTTTTTTACACTGGCTCCTGTTGGGTAATACAATGAATCGCTCCTCCACCATAAATAAGATCTCTTGAATCAATCCCCACAACTTCTCTGTCCGGAAAACAAGCTTTAATTATCTCCATTGCTTTCTCGTCATTTGGATCATTAAAAATTGAAACTAAGATAGTGTCGTTCCCAATATAAAAATTCGTATATGAAACAGGGGCTTGCTTACCATTGAAATCTCTATCGCCCTCATTATAATGCATGTGAGGCATTGGTAATTTTATTACTTCAAATTTATTTCCATCTTGATCAAGCGAATTTTCCAAAATTTCAAAATTTTCTTTTAATCTTTCAAAATTTTTATTTGAAGCATCATCTTCGTAAGCACATAAAATCTTTGATGGACTGACAAAACGCGCGACTTCATCAATATGCCCGTCAGTGTGGTCATTTGCCAGTCCTTTATTAAGCCAAATAACATTTTTTGCTCCGAGTAATTCGGATAAAAACAAATTGTTCTCTTCTTTTGTTTTCCCAAAATTTCGATGTTCCAACAAACATTCTTCAGTAGTGAGGATTGTTCCTTTGCCATTCGCGTCAATCGCTCCACCTTCTAGCACCACCTCTCCTTTAATCATTTTATGATTTATTAAGTCATTTAAATGTAAAAAGATTTTATTATCAGGAAAAAGTTCCGGGAATTTTCCCCCATAACCATCATAATTAAATTTGACCCAAGCTAGTCCTTGTTGATTTTTCACGAAAATCGGTCCATAATCCCGTATCCAAACATCAACATACTTTGTGCGATAAAAAATAATTTTTGTGAGATCTATACCCTCCTTTTCCATATCATTTTTTATTTTTTTTTCTTCATCTTCCCCTAAAACAAGAAGCTTAACAAGCTCTTCTTTGTGAAGAGCTTTAATTATTTTAAAATATACTTTTCTTATGTCCTCAATCTTATTTCCAAAATAATCATCGTCGTTTGGCCAAGCAAGCCAAGTGGCCAAATGAGTCTCCCATTCTCCCGGCATCAAGTATTTATTTTTTATTTCTTCTGACATTCTTTTTATTTATTATTTTATATGTATCTGTACGACGGTTACGCATAAAACCCCATTCTTCAGTAATTTTTATATTATTTGAGACATTAACTTCAGAAACTAATATTTCATCTTTATTATTAGAAGCTTTCTTTATTATTTTTCCGAATGAATCACAAACAAATGATTGTCCCCAAAAATTCAATTTATCTTCCACTCCGACCCTGTTCACAGCAACAACATACAAGCTGTTGGCAATAGCATGCCCTCGCATTACTGTTTCCCAGGCATCATGCCAATCGCCTTCTTCTTCTTTCACTCCCAAAATGTTTCCGATTGCAGTTGGATAGAAAACAATATCTGCTCCGACAAGTTTTACCAAGCGAGCAGCTTCGGGAAACCATTGATCGTAACAAATCAGCACGGCAAAAGTGGCAAATTTTGTTTTGTATATTTTATATCCGTTATTCCCTTCTTCGAAATAATTCTTCTCATAAAAAAGAGGATCTTGGGGAATATGAATCTTTCGATAGGTCGGCATCAATTTCCCATCAGTATTTATCACTACTGCCGAATTGTGATATTTCCCTTTTTTATCTTTTTCAAAAATAGGCACGATTATTACTATTTTATATTTTTTTGCGATTTGAGAAAAAACCTCGGTGGATTCTCCGGGAATTTTTTCCGCATATTTATCCTTTTTAGCATTTTTATACTGCGGAAAATACGGAGTCCGAAAAAGCTCTTGTAGACAAATTATTTGGGCACCACCGCTAACAGCACTCTCCACCATTTTGACAGTCTGGATCAAATTTTCTTTCAAGTCACCCGAAACACTACTTTGAATCGCGGCGATTTTTACAAATTTATTTTTCATAGATAAAATATAACATTTTTAATTAAAAAAACTAGTAAGCTTCTTACGATAAATACATAAGATTATAAATGTATTCATTATTATAAAATAACTCGGCATAGAATATATTGGGAAAATCCAATTCTTAATAATCAATAATCCAATTATATTAGCGATTATTCCTCCTAAAAAGGCTGAGGATGACTCAGATTCTGGGTTTTTCCAAGTTTTAAATACAGTAGGTAAAGATGCAAGACCATCACTTAACATTGCAAATAAAATAGATATAGAAAAATTTCTAGTAACACTCCATAGCACAAGCGCCAAGATAGCCAAGACACCGCAAAATATATCAAGCTTTGTAATTTTCCAATATCCTTCTTTTAACATTAAAGCAGAAATAACAACTAAAATAGAATTAAACCCTGCCATAAATACTGGAAGCACAGAAAATCCACCACCAGCTTTCCAGTCTAACCATGCTCCAATCAAGGGCGCTAGAGACCAAATAGTCCAAGAAACAAGGTTTGGCCTGGTGGTGCCACGGACCATCTGTCTAATATAAAAAAATGCTCCAACAAGTTGGATCAGTATCGTTATATATCCTATTTTTTCTGGAAGCATTCTTTAATTCTACCAAAATGTTAAAATAAGTAAATAAAAAGCTGGTACACGTTAAGTGATACCAGCCTTAAAAATTTAATTCTAACCAACATACTACTTCTGGTTTGTAAACAAAAAATATGTTTCTTTGCCAAAACGAACACAATATGAGCTAGTTGTTAACTCTAGACTACGTTCTTCACGTAAGCTCAAGCAAGGAACATACCAAAAATCAGTATGCGAAAAATTTTCAATAAATGGGTCATGCGGGATTTGAAAAGCAGATTCAAGAATAACAATCGAGCCATCAACCTTTAACTTAGGGTAAGCTTGGGCAAAAGCCAAAGCCTCTTCAAGATTGGCAGGATAATACCCATGTTTTTCCATACGACCTACAAGTTGCGATAACCATATTTCAGGATTAGATAACACCAATCGACAAATTATTTTTTGTTTTTTTGTCAATCTTATGTGATGTTTAGGTGGAAAATTAATTGAATCAATTCTTTGGTCTACCTTAGAAAAATTTCCTGAGGTAATTGCCTCTTGCAGAGGTTGATCATAATTAACTGTGATCCGAAATTTAGTTTTAGTTAAATCTTGTTTTTGTTTTTTTGAACAACAACAAAAAAATACAACCATAAATGTCAATAAACACACGATTAACTTTCTCATTTTAGTCTCCTTTCTTCTTAGTATTCGGTTTTTGCTAAAATGAAACTTTTGTCAAAATCGTCCAAACGGTACGTGTCTATTCTCTCATATACTTCAGGTATTTTTTCTACGTTGTTGTAACCTTGCTTTGTTACAACATGACTGAAACACTTGAGTTCGTTTTTGCTGAAATTCTGAGCAAAAATAGACTGATAAAGGTCTCCTGTAGGAAGCAAGGGAACCTCAACGATTTTTCTTCCACCCCAGAATTCAAGAGAGAAATTTGTCCCATGATGATCGCTTGAATGAAAGTTTGGTCTTTCATTGATGTGGATTATTGTTTCTCTCTGGAAAGTGATTCCAATTTTTTGATAAAAAAATTCCGGATAGGTAAACGCAAGTACCGCATCTCCGGCCTGAGCCAGATTCCTTACTGATTTTTTCATTTGTCAAAGTGCATTATTTTTCTTCCCGAGCACAATATGGGAATAGTGTTTTGTTTGGCAATACACAACCAAGAGATTTAAGCTGCCTTTCGGCTTCCATTTGGCATTCAGGATGTATCTCAACTCACCCTATATCTACTAATTACAGGAAGTAGAACTACCTTGTATATAGTATATCATATTTTCATAAAAAGTCAATAAGCCCGTAATATCTCAATAGCTTCGCATCACTTAGTGAAATATCATTAAGTCATGCCATACACAACAAACAAAAATATGCCGAGGATTAGAAAAGAAGCAACCCAGCTTCTGTTGAGGAAGAGGTGGTCAACGAGACAGGTAGCCAGACAATTTGGTTTTAATCACAGC
>CAIQAL010000002.1 GCA_903869825.1 uncultured bacterium | reverse complement strand
GAAGTAAAGGTTCCCAACAAAAAACCTTCCCCGTTCCAAGTTGAGTTTATAAATCACATAATTGAAAATGGTGGAATCGCTTTTGTGGCGCACAGTTTAGAAGAAGTGAAATTTGAATTGAAGGATTATTTTTTATAAACATCTGTGCATAACTTTTCATTTGACTCAACATTAAAAAAGAATTAAAATATGAGTACAGGCTAAATTGTTAAACTTTTTATGGACACTACTCTTACAAATTTGATACTAAAGATAGAGTTCGCACGTGCAAGATTTTTCTTGCGATGGGGATAAGAGCCCATGTCCAGCGTGCGAGCTCTTTTTTTGCTATTAAATAAATTAATCTTTTTTAAAAAATTAGCTTAACCCCGCGGGGAAAAGTAATTATAAGAAAAAGATAAAAGCATGGAAGTTGTTAGAAAAATAATAGATGGTAAAAAAGAAACTACCATCACCCATCTTTGGGAAGGTCCAGGGGCTACAGTTTGGGTAAAAATTAACGATGGGATTGGAGAAGGAGATGGAGGATGTCATTTTTCTTTAGAAATAGAGGGCGGTCAAGTTGAGTTTACTTCCAACCCGAATGGAGGAATTTTATCAATGGATGGAGAATGGGAAAGAAACCATTTTATTGAATTACTAAAACAGGTTGTGATTGAATTAGAATTAGTAGATAAAAAATGATATGTCCGAAACTATTTCTATCCAAGAATTATTTACCAAAAACGGAATAAAATTTCGGCAATCCGGAGACGAGATACAAACATTCTGCTTATTTGGCAATTGTGATGCGGGTAAAAAAGATTTAGCAGATAGCCACTTATATTGCAGTAAAGAAGTATTTTACTGTCACAAATGCAACGCCAAAGGAAATGTATTTGACCTTGCAAAACAAATTGGGGTGCCACTTAAAGAAGTTTATAAAAATCCAATGCAAGAAAAATTAAACCCAAATATTATTTCTGAAATGGAAAAAGAAATAGAACGGGATCAGAAGGTTTTACAAACTTCCACTGGATTGATTTGGCTAAAAAATAGAGGGTTTACAGAAGAAACCATTAAGCTTTTTAAACTTGGGTATTCAGAATACTACAAAGGAATATCTATTCCTCAATATCAGAACGGAGTTTTAGTTTCAATTAAATATAGAATTATTGAACCGAAGGATTTTAGAAGAAAGGCAAATACTCCTTCCGTATTGTTTAACTTAGATGCGGTTGAAGGCAAGGAAGAAATAACCATTGTGGAAGGAGAATTTGATTGTATCGCTGGAGTGCAGGAAGGAGTAAAAAACATAATCGCCATTACGGTCGGTGCCCAAACTTGGAAAGAAGAATGGACGCCACTATTAAAAGGATTCAAAAAAATATATCTATGCCTTGATTCTGATGAGAAAGGAAGGGCGGGCACACAAAAAGTTGCGGAGATATTGGGACTGGACAGATGCCTTGATATAATTTTACCAGAAAAAGATATGAATGATTTCTTTTTGAAGGGACATGACAAAGAAGAAATGGATAAATTATTTGTGGAAGCTAAACATTTTCCGGGCGCAAAAACAATAGTGTCCTCAAATGATATTCTAAAAATGACCCTAAAGGAAAATCCTTTTATAGTGCAGGGAATGTTGGTGGAGGGATCGGTAAATGCCTTGACCTCAGATTCGGGCAAAGGAAAATCACTGCTTATGCTTAAAATGGTAGAGGCTATAGTATCTGGATAGAAATTCCTCGGGGAGTTTGAAACTAAGAAATGTAAAACACTTATTGTAGATTTGG
>CAIQAL010000001.1 GCA_903869825.1 uncultured bacterium | reverse complement strand
CATATGTATTGTCAAATCCCCTCTTTTTTGAGTTCTTCGATAATTTCCCGTGCCTTTTTGGAAAGTTTGTTTGGCAGTTTTATATTAATTTTAATCAGTAAATCACCACGCTTGGTTTTAGAACTTGGAACCCCTTTACCTCTCACTCGCAATATTTCATTCATTGAAACTCCTTCCGGAATTTTTACCTTAATGTTCCCATCCAAAGTATCTATTGGGTACTCCATTCCGAGCAATGCTTCAGATAGCTTTAAATTCAGGTTCATTACTAAATCATGCCCTTCACGTTTAAAGACTGGATGTGGTCCAACATTTATTTTAATATATAGATCTCCTGACGTTCCCTTCAATATTGCTTCTCCCATCCCAGTCATTCGAATCATCTCTCCATCACGAATCCCAGCCGGAACTTCGATTGAAATTTCTTCTTCTTTTCTAAGAACCCCTTTACCCTTACAGATATCACAAACTTCTTTTGGCACTTCACCAGTTCCTAAACATTCATCGCAAACTCTCGTACTTGAAATAGTGCCCAAAATAGTTCTTTTTGCTTCCCGAATTGTTCCTTGTCCGTTACAATGTTTGCAAGTTTGCATTTTAGTCCCAGACTTAGCACCAGAACCACTACAAGCAACGCACTTGGAAGTTTTGGTAATTAAAATTTTTCTATTTGTTCCAAAAATTGAATCGGAAAACGGAATCACTATTTCAGTGGAAATATCCCTACCTCTTCTCGCCTCAGTTCTTTGTCCTTGCATTCCACCTCCAAAAAAATCACTAAAAATGTCATTTAAGTTTCCAAAATCAAAATCTCCACTATTCCCATTTTGAAAACCACCGGAAAAATCAAAACCACCAAAACCTTGCCTTGGGTCGCCGTAGCCTCCAGCGGATGAGCCCCCCATATTCTCATAGCCTGCTCCAAACTGGTCATACTTGGAACGTTTGGCGTCGTCAGAAAGAACCTGATAAGCTTCATTCGCTTCCTTAAACTTTGCCTCATTTCCATCTTTTTTATCTGGGTGATGTTTTTGAGCTAACTTATAAAAAGCCTTCTTGATTTCATCTTTAGAAGCGCTTTTCTCCACGCCCAAAATTTTATAGTAATCTTTTGCCATAATGTAATTTAGAATTATACTCGATAATAATTATTGGTCAACATTCCTCTAGATCATCGGTTCCGCCTCTGGGGAAGATTTTATTCTATCCTCTATTTCTTCTTCATCTCCATTTGTTTCATTTTCTTTTGTCTCTTTTCCTATTTCTTTATTTTTTCTTCTTACTTTTCCTTCGATTATCGCTTTTTCTTCGGCGCTTCGGATAATCGTTGCTTCTTCTTCAGCAATTAATTTTGCGGCAGCATTTTTATCAATTGAATATTTTCTACGGGAAGCAGCTATAATTTCACTCTTGTATGATGGGTGGGTTGGCGGTAATACTCGCAAGGTTTCGGCTGAAAATGGATCGTAAGATTCACCGTCAATTGTCATTTTAACGTAGATTTCTCCAACCGCCAAGTTGATCATATCCTTTACGTCGAATACTGGGGCAAATTCTGGTTTCATTTTTACCGCGTCTTCCCCCCCAATACGGAAAGTAATAACGGAACCACAGTTCCCGAGCACTGCTTGATGTACTCGAGGGATAATCTGACCGACATACTGATGCGCGATAGTCAGATTCAGGGCATACTTTCTGGCTTCCGATAAAATGTTTTCAAATGTCTGAGTCACCACGTTTTGAAACTCGTCCACGTACAGATAGAAATCTTTACGTTCTGATTCTGGGATAGCCGCCCGCTCCATCCCTGCTTGCTTGATTTTAGTCAAGAAAATTGATCCCAAGAAACTTGAATTTTCTTCTCCTAAGCGCCCTTTTGATAAATTAATCAGAATGATTTTTTCATCATTCATTAATTGACTAATATCAATCTTGTTTTCTTTTTGTCCAAAAATATTACGTAAGAGCGGATCGGACAGAAATTGACCGAGCTTGTTTACAAGTGGAATAATAGCATCAGTATCGAATTTCTCGGACCAGTCCGCGAATTCAATAGCGAAGAATCTTTTTACCATATCGTCTGTAATATATTCCACTACCTTCTGTCGATAATTTCGGTCGGTCAACATTGAAATCATTCCTCGCATCGTGGCATGTGGATAATCAAGCAATGCAAGACAGGTAAAACGGAAAACGTGTTCGAGGCGAGGTGTCCAATTGGCTCCAAATTGTTTCTGGAAGACTTCAATCAACCCTTGAGTCAACTGAAATTTAAACAATGGGTCAACGTTCGCAAGTGGATTAAATGATGCAGGGAATTCAGTATCTGTCGGATCGATAATACATACATCTTCCATTCTTTCTTTCGGAATGTAATCAAGTACGCCTTCGATAACATCTCCGTGAGGGTCAATCAAACACAGTCCGTGATTGTAAGTGATATCCTGGCGAATAAATAGTTCCAGTAGTTTTGTTTTCCCCACCCCTGACTTCCCAATAATATATAAATGCCTCCTTCGATCAACTCGCTTTAATCCAAAAATAAATTTCTTTTCCTCGAGAGCTGCCACATAGTTCGTGCGCCCAATAAAAGAAACTTCTTCCGGTTTCACCTTACCAAAAACCGGTAATTCCGGTGGGGGTGGCGCATATTTGATTATTTGAACTCGATTCGGTTTTGGCATAATATTCTGCTATTTTACCACTTTTTCCGTCTTTTTCAAAATAAGCACAAAAATCCCGCCGCCGTTAATATACCTCTTTTTGATAACAACTTTCACAATAAAGTCTCCAATTATTTTTTGGATTATAGATTGTTTCTATCGGAATTCCACATTTATCACAAAAATCTTTATAAACGATATTATCTCCAACCAAATACCAATAAGTGCTTTTCATTCGCTCCAAAGGGTGAAAGGTAGGAATGGGTAGCTTATATCTTCTATAGAAATCAAGTTCGCTTTTAATAATTTTAAAAAGGCGACCGGTTTTTTCGCAAGTAATTGCTTCGTCTAAAATATTATCTTCCACATCAATTATTTTGTCTGGGATATCTTTTGCTTCTGCAATTTTTATCCCTTGTGTTTCTATTCCACTATCAGGTTGATAGTATGCCCCAATTTTTTTTGTCTCGTATTGATCAAGTGGAAAATATAAATCTGCTTCAGAGCCATTGTACGCAAAAGTACTAAATCGACACTGTAGGAACTCACCATACTCTCCGCTCTTTAAAAGAGATAACTTAATTTTATCCAATTCTTTGAAATATTCGTCTCTACCATAAGGGCGATTTAAAATATGATATTTTTTATTTTCAAGTCCGATACAAGCAAAACAATTGTCACAATAATGACAATTAATAACAAATTCGCAATTAGTAACATTTTTTGAACCAAATGAGAATTTAATATTTGAAGCGCCCGCTCCTACCCAAGATACTTCATACAAAAGTTCTGAATCACCTGAAGTGTACACATCCATCGAGTCTTTGTGGTTAGTGACCATATTGACATACCTTTCATTTTCTCCGTTTTCACAAGATATAACATTCTGACAATTCCTTGAATTGATAATGGCCAACCCACTGGAATTTACTGACCGGCTGGAACGAGAAGCTCTTACTGGATTTTGCTTTACGAATTCCCAAAATTTTTTTCTTGCATCTTTAAGTCCAGACCTAGAATCTAATCTCATAGATTTTATTTTTTCTTCGTACTCAACTTTCCCAAGTTGTTTATTAAAAAAGCAATATTTTTTATTGCGCAAATTTGAACAGCCAAAACAATTTTGGCAATTACGACAATCAAGTAAAAAATAAGAACTGATACAGTTGAAAGAAAAATAACAATAGAAGCATAGATTCATATTTTTGGTCAAAATCATTTCAGAGCACTGTTCGCACTTGTCTATACTATGACTGTCCATAACTTCCCTTGAATTTTTTATAAAAATACTATACCAGAGATTTTCTGAGTCGGTTCCACCACTCACTAAATAACCATTTTTTAAGTTACGCCCATTTAAAGAATACTCGCTATTAATACTTGAAGGGTCCCGTACAATAGCATACTGGGGCACTTTCAATCGTAAATCAAAAAATTGATCAAAAAATGGCACTGAGAAATCATAGTCAACAGCAAAAGAAATTGGGTCCCATTTGGAACTTCTATAATAATCCAAATTATAAACAACAAATGGCGAGACAGGAGGAACAAAAGATATTACTTCCTTTGAATTCCCGGGAGCATCATCTTTTCTTTTATATAAATATATTCTGTTGGTAAAGGCATTCCGTCTCTGCCGCCGGCAAGTCGGACAACACTTTGGGGGTGGCACCCGAAGTAATTTATAAAATTTTATATCTTCATCATAAATTCTGAATTTTTTTTCACAATATTTTGAGATATCTTTCTGTGCACATTCTCTTTCGTGAGGCACAATTTTTTCTAAAATTTCATCTAACAATTTATCAAAATTGGGGGTTTTAGTTTCCGAATTCATAAAATTTTTGAACACACCACGGCTTTGTGAAGTGTTACTCTAGCATTTTTCTGAGAACATCTTCAGGCACTTCCTTAGTTGAAGTTTTTGGTTCCGGTGTTTGTTCAGGTGATAATGCAAGAGGAATCGGAGATGGAATTGGTTCAGGAATTGGTTCCGGTATCGGCATTGATGTTGAAGTTGATACTGGAATAGGTTCGACGGAAGGTGAAGTCTGAACAACTTCTTCTTTATGTTCTAAATTTTTTCCTATTATAAAATTCTTCAATCTATTCATATCTTCCGGTTTGGCTGATTTATCTTTCGGGACAAAAGTTACTTCAGGTGTTTGAGTTTTAAGTTCATTTAAGGAAATTGGTTTTGGAATATTTGGGTTTTCTTTAACAATCTGTTCAGGCTTGATTTCTGGAACTTGTTTTTTTTCGGCCAAAGCTTCATTTAAGGTTTTATTCAATATTTCCTTCAAGGCAATATTGCCATTAGCTGAATGAACTGCCTTTGGCTTATTTTTCATAAAATTATTTCTAACCGGCTGCGTATTTAAATTACCCTTTGGTTGTAATCCGACAGGCATAGCATTTTTATTAAATACTTTTTTAATTGCGGAGAAAATTCCGGGTCGAGCATTTGTCTGATTATTATCCACATGCCCTATTCTGTCTGTTCTCTCAGGATATCTATCTCCTTCCATTGTTTTTGCTTGCGCCACTGATGGAGTTTTTTGTTCAAATTCAATTCCTAGATCCGACAGTGGTTTATAGAATTTACCTTCATCATATTTGATCTGGTTAATCGAACCCTTGACTGGTTTTAATTCACCTGATTTTAATTTTGCAATACAATCCTTACAGTAAACAGGTCTGCCTGGTTCAGGTTTAAATGGGACAAAAGTTTCTTTTTTGCAAATTGAACAAACCGCAGGAAACTTTTCAACCCCTCCAGTATCATTCTCATTGCCGAGCGACATTCCACTCCAATTATTTATTTCCCGTTCTACTATTTCTCTTGTCTTACAATAAAGTTCACGAGAACTTTTTATTACTTCTTCTTCCACTTTCGGATCTCCGTGCGCCATTGGTGGCAAAGTTTTAGCTGAGAATGGTCTAGAAGTGACTCCATCAATCATTAATTTAAGATAAATTTTGTAGTTTGGTAAGTTTACAATATCTTGGGGAGTAAATTCTGGATCAAATTCCTTTTCCAAAAAGTCTGCGTCATCCGAACCTACTCGAAAAACAATCATTGTTCCAACGTTTCCGAAAACAGCATCTCTAACACTGGAACTTTTGTCCGAAACAAGCTGGGCAGTGTACTGGTGCGCCACCGTTAAGTTTAAGCGGTATTTTCTAGCTTCCGACAATATCCCGGCAAAAGAATCGGTAACAAAATTTTGAAATTCGTCAACATACAAATAAAAATCTCTTCGTTCCTCTTCCGGAATTCGAACCCGTTCCATTGCAGCCAACTGAATTTTGGTAATAATCATTCCTCCCAAAAGCGATGAGTTATCTTCTCCGATACGTCCTTTTGAAACGTTCACTAAGAAAATCTTTCCTTCGTTCATTATGTCAAAAATATTTATTGTGCTTTCCGCTTGGCCAACGACATTTCTGATAATCGGGGTCGAAAGAAATTGCCCGACTTTATTTTGAATAGGAGCAATCGCTTCGTTTCGAAATTTGTCTTGCCATTCTTCATATTCATGAATCCAAAAAGCTTTAATGACCGGGTCTTTTAAATTTGAAATTATTTTCTGGCGATAATCTTTGTCCACCAGCATTCTCGGGATTCCAAGCATCGTCGTCCCCGGAGTATCAAGCAAAGCCAAAATAGCATTGTTCAAAATGTATTCCATTCGAGCACTCCAAGCATTCGCCCAAATTTTGGTAAAAATTCCCATGAGGCCCGAAGCGATAAGGTGTTTGTATTTCGGGTCAATAAGTTCAAGCACATTAAAACCAATGTGATAGTCCGGATCGGCTGGATTAAAGTAAACAACATCTTTCATTCGGTGTGGTGGAATAGCAGAAAGAACTCCTTCCACGAGTTCTCCGTGCGGGTCAACTACACAAACTCCATCGCCATTCTTGATGTTCTGGATAATCATATTGAACATCAGGACGGATTTACCGGTACCAGACTTCCCTAGTAAATATACATGCTGACGACGGTCTTTTCGTTTAATCCCAAAAAGCTGGTTTTTATCACGATAAGTGGTCAAACCAATATAGGTCATATCCTTATTCATAGGTATTTTCGGCATTTCCATTAGATAAATTATATCACAAAGGTGAAAAACAAAAAGCCCCATGTTGGGTCTTTTTGAAAACAAATTTTATTGTTTAGGAGCTTCGCTTCCAGGCTTGTCTTTATCTTCCTTGAATTCGGCATCGTACACTTCTGGATTTTGTTCTTCTGGGGTTGTGTCTTTGGTATCGGTCGCTCCAGCTTTTGCCATAGCTTCGCCGATTTTAGACATCTCAGCTGAAAGTTCTTCGGTCGCTTTTTTGACAGCCTCCATATCCGTACTGTCTTTTACTGAACGAAGAGCTGAGATTTTCTCATTTACTGTTTTCTTGATATCTTCCGGAATTTTTGCATCATTCTCTTTCACTGCTTTTTCCGCAGTGTAAATAATCATCTCAGCGGTATTTTTCACATCCACTAATTCCCTTTTCTTTTTATCTTCTTCTGCGTGAATTTCAGCATCCGCTTGCATTTTTTTAATATCCTCATCTTTTAATCCAGAACTTGCTTCAATCTTGATTGATTGCACTTTCCCGGATGCTTTATCTTGCGCTTTCACATTTAAGATTCCGTTTGCATCAATATCAAAAGTGACTTCGATTTGAGGCATTCCTCGAGGAGATGGTGGAACACCATCCAAAATAAACCGGCCGAGTGATTTGTTGTCAGCGGCCATCGGACGTTCTCCTTGGACAATATGAATCTCAACGCTTGTTTGATTGTCGGCAGCAGTTGAAAACACTTGTGATTTTGAAGCCGGAATAGTAGTATTTCTTTCAATCAATTTTGTTCCCACGCCTCCCAAGGTTTCAATTCCCAAGGAAAGTGGAATGACGTCGAGCAGTAAAACATCTCGCACGTCTCCTGCCAACACTCCTGCCTGCACTGCAGCTCCAAGAGCTACGACTTCATCCGGGTTGATAGACATATTTGGAGCTTTCCCGAAAAGGTTTTTTACCGCCTCTACAATAGCTGGCATTCGAGTTTGACCGCCAACCATAATAATCTCATCTATCTCCGCCATTTTAAACGGCGAAGCTTCTAAAGCACGCTTGGTTATCTCTATCGAGCGGTCAATGTATTCTTTGGCCAAAGATTCCAAGGTGGCTCGAGACATTTTCATGAGTAAGTGTTTCGGTCCTGATGCATCGGAAGTGATAAAAGGAATATTGATTTCTGTTTCCATTGTGGTAGAGAGTTCGTGTTTTGCTTTTTCAGCCGCTTCCTTTAAACGTTGGTGAGCAAGTGGATCTTTTCTAACGTCCACTCCAGATTCCTTTTTGTATTCTTCCGCAATCCAAGTAATTATTTTTCGATCAATATCACCTCCGCCCATGTGAGAGTCTCCATCGGTCGATTTTACTTCTATTACATCATCTCCGATCTCAAGTACAGACACATCAAAGGTTCCACCTCCGAAATCGTATACCACAATCTTTTCATTTTTCTTTTTATTGAATCCGTAAGCAAGCGCTGCGGCCGTCGGTTCGTTGATAATTCTCTTTACATCAAGCCCAGCAATAAGACCAGCATCTTTCGTTGCCTTTCTTTGAGCATCATTAAAATATGCCGGCACGGTAATGACCGCTTCGGTAATTTTTTCTCCCAATTTTGCTTCGACGTCTGCTTTTATTTTCTGCAATACCATGGCAGAAATTTCTTCCGGCCGATAAAATTTGTCGGACATTTTTACTTTCACTCCGCCGTTTTCTTCAGCTTCAATTTTAAATGGAGCAGAAATTTTATCTTTTTGCACTCCCGGATCATCAAAGCGGTGCCCCATATAGCGCTTGATTTCCGCGATGGTATTTTCTGGATTTGTCACTGCTTGTCTTTTTGCAAGTAACCCCACGATACGATCGCCATTTTTAGCAGTTGCTACCACCGAAGGAGTCGTGCGATTTCCTTCGACGTTTTCAATAATTTTTGGTACGCCTCCTTCAATTATAGCTACCGCTGAATTTGTTGTACCTAAGTCTATCCCAATAATTTTTGACATATTTTTTTTCGATTATCCCACGCTTTTGGCGGGGCAAGCTAATAATTTATTTTACTTTTCAAGTATATACCCATCTAATAATTTTGACAAGTATTTCGTGGTCGCAAAATACTTGTTGATATTATAATCAGATTTTGGTATAATGCAAGTGTTATGGATAAAGTAGTAAAAAACATCAAAAAACCCAATATTCAAAAGGCTATTTTGAAAGTTTTGTCTGAAAAACCTGCCATTTCTGTTGAAGCAATAAAAGGGAAAGACCAAAAGAAAAACTATGCCCTCGCCCGCTCTATCAAGCAATTAATCGAATCAGGTTGCGTGGAAATCCACAGTTCCGACAACCAAAAATACCTGAAAATTACCAAAAAAGGCCAAAGAAAATTAAACTCCATTCGTCTCGAAGGCGAAGAAGCACTCGTGTCAAATACCTGGGACGGACTTTGGCGAATTATAATTTTAGATATTCCTGAAGAAAGAAAAAGCGAACGTGAAGCATTACGCTACTTACTCAAGAAAGCGAATTTCGTTTGCATAAAAAATACCGTCTGGATCTCCCCTCATCCATACGAATATCTTTTCACGAATATTAAAAAAGATTTGGGCCTTTGTTCGGAATTGATGATTATTGTTACTGAAAAACTTGATCCGGAAACAAATCTGGAATTTCTTAAAGCTCTCAAAAAATAAATTAGTTAATATTTTGCTTGTAACACTCTTCACAAGCAATTTTTTTATATTCCCACTCCGGCGGATAATAGCCATCGATATCTATTTTACAATAAAAACATTTGTAATGATAAGATTGCAACACTGTCGAATATTTTATATTGTCTTTAATTCTAACATCAAAATGTCGTCTAGGCAGCGGAATATTATTTTGCCGGTAAAAATTTAGTTCGTTCTGTGCAATATTGAAACGCCAACCAGTTTGTGGACAAATTAAGGCTTCGGTAATAATATTATCAGGAACATCTTTTATGCTATCAGGTAATTCACTAGTCAGCATTCCTTCGATATGACTTTCATCAACATCCTCCCAATAACCTCCAAGCTTTAAAATATCTTCTTTTTTCGTTTCTGGAAAATACAGAAAGCTTGTAGAGAAATTAAATGGCCCTGCAGACATTAGAAAAGGTAAAAACTTTCCATACTCTCCCCTTTTTTTCATATTAGTAATAATTTCCAACATAAGTTTTTCATATTCTTCTTTTTCATATTGCTTATTTAAAATACAATATTTTTTCTTTTTAAGTCCGACACAACCAAAACAATTTTCGCATTCTAAACATAAATCCAAGTATTCTGAAAATCGAGAAGTTGACCAAGCACAATATTTTTGCATATAACCACCAAAACAAGAACTACAATTACCTATTAATTCAGAATCCCATGTGCCATTGGCGTCAATGTTAGACTTTTCATTCTTTCCTCTTATGCAATTATAACTATCTTCTGAATCGCTTATAGTAAACGAGTTATGACAATTCTTACAGTTAATTAATTGATCTCCGTCAGAATTATGAATTTTAAGGTTAAAATTTTCTCTATGCACAACTTCGGTACGTGCTATTTCCTCAAATCTTATTTTGAAATTTTGAATTGACTTATATGACCCTAAGTTAAATGATTTTAATTTTTCAAAATAATCATCCCTAGTATATTGGATATTTTCTATACAAAATGATTTACCTCTCAAGTTCCAGCACATGAAACAATTTTGACAATTACGACAATCAAATAAAAAATACGATTCTACACAGTCTCTTGAGTTTCTTGAATAAAAAATTTTAAAAGAATGAAGGCAATTTAACGAATCAAATAGCTTTTCAGAGTTATAGCAAACAGTCACATCTATAGAATTTTTAACATTTAAGTTTCTGTAAGAATAATATAAATCTTCACAATCAACCATCGAGCGAGCTAAATAACAATTTTTAGAATTCCAAACATCGTCACACCAATCACATCCTGTATTTTTACTACCGTTTTGATGTGGATGCGGGACTTTTTCTTGCAATTCCTTTAGCTGAGAAAAAAAAGTTCTTTGTTGATCGTAATCTTGTCCAAAATCCATTGCATCCCATTTATCGCTCCACCATTCCGTTAGAGTATAGATTGGATAACGATTTTTATTAGGCAAAACTGTTATTAAGCTTTCCCCAGAAAGATCAGATTTTCCTTTTCGAAATTTTCCGAACATCCAAAAAGACAAGTGAATTTTTACTCGGCAAAAAAAGCAAATAGTCGGTAATTCAATATCTATCTTCTTATACATATTTAATTCTTCTTCTGAAATAGAGAATTCCTTACCACAATGTTCGCATGTTCTTGTTTCTGGTTTCATATTAGTATACTTCTTGTTGATAACAACGTTCACAGTAAACGATTTCAGGACATTCGGGAGCGTAGCTGGTTTCAAATTCATTCTGACAACCTTCTTTCATACATTTGCGGTTCCAAAGTTTCAAAGAATTCCTCATTTTTAAACGATCAAAATGCCTACAGTTTGGGCATAATCTTGGTAATGGTAAATTAAATTTTTTATAAAACTGCAACTCTGATTTAATAATTTTAAACGCTTCAGTACAATATTCGACGTTTTTGTTTTTGTTTTCACATTCAATCGCCTTGTTTAAGATATCTTCCGTAATGTCTTTATTACTATCAGGAATATTTTCATTTTTGATATCTATCTTGTAATTCCTTTCTTCTTTATCCTTCCACCTAAAACCTAGGTTAACGGCTTGTTTTTTTTCTAGGGGAAAATAATCCTGGGCCATTGATTCATTGTAAGAAAAAGGAGACAATTCTAAGGGGAAGAATTCTCCGTACGTATACATTGTCCCCTTTTTGTCTAAGTATGGGACATCATTCATGTGTTTGATTACTTTTTCTCTTAGTCTGGAATATTCTTCCTTTGTGTACTGTTTATTTAAAATGCAATATTGTTTATTAATAAGTCCAGAACAACCAAAAATATTTGAACTTCCATAGCAACTATAGGAATACTCACAATCATGCGAACCTCTACTGCAACGATAATTAAATTTATTGTTATAACAATTTTCTCCGACAGAAGAACATTCATAGCATAATTCGGAATTTTGTCCCCACATCGTACAATCATAGCAGTCTTTAAAACCAGGAGTGAAAAAAGATTGAACATACTTACTGTCTTCTCCTTGAATAACGTAATAGCTATTAAAAGTATTTTTTGAGTTATTGATGTACTCACCGGAAACATTAGAATTGTATCGTCCTTCCATGAATTTTCTGATACTTTTTTCCACTACTTTTTCTGCCTTTTCTTTTACCGCTTTCATTGATTTGTAAGAGCTTAGGTCAAGATCATCTACATATTTGATATAATTTTCTTTTGTGTATTGTTTATTAAAAACGCAGTATTGCTTGTTTCTTAAATTTGTACAACCAAAACAATAATTACAACCAACTAAGTTTCTGGAAAACCAGATATCCATGCAGTTTTCACAATGAGAAGAAAAGAAAGCTTGATAACACTTTATGAGAGCAAAAGATTGATAGCACAATTCCGACGACTCGATTCTTGTAACGTCAATAGAATTCTTTGTTCTATTTATTTCTGCACAATACATGGAATCTTCTGAAAACGTGGATACAAATACCAGGTAACAATTTTTTAAACTATTAGCACCAGTGCAATACTCACTATTGACCATATTCCAACAAGTTTGCCCCGATGAAGGAACATCAAAAAAAAGTTCTTTTAGTTGAATAAAGAAATTTTTATTAAAATCTACGTTTTTCCCGTAATCAAGAGCATTCAATTCATCCGACCACCAAATATCACGTTCCCAAACTTTAAAAGGAGATTCTTGTGGAAAAATAGAAAAAATTATTTTCCCCGTTTTATCACTTTTCCTTTTATAAAGTACCCTGTAATCACGAAAGGACATACGTCTTATCATTCGACATTCCGGACACCAAGTCGGTGGTGGAACCTTTATCTTCTCGTAAAAATTAAAATCTTCAGATTCGATTATGAAGTCACACTTGCAATTCTGACAGGTTTTATTCTGTGGGCTTGTCATGGTACTCAAAAACATTCACTCGGGCAGCTCGAATTACGCGGTCACCAAGTTTGTATCCTCTTTGAATAACCTCAGCAATTTTATGATCGTCTTCTTTTTTATCAGTCGGAATCATTTCTATCGAATGATGGATGTTGTGATCAAAACTTTCTCCCGCTTCCCCGATTGATTTTACTCCATATTCTTCAAATATAGTATTCATCTGACCATAGATATATTCCACCCCTTTGCGCCAATTTTCATCAACTTTTTCCCAAGCTTCTTTATTTGCAAAGGCCATATTGAAGCTGTCCGCCACACTCAAAAACCTGGTTAGAATTCTTTCCCGGATTGATTCGGAGAAATTCAACTTTCTGTCTTCGTCTTGTTTCTTGTAGTTCACAAAATCCGCTCGTTCTTTCTGCCAGCCGGTTAAATATTCGTCTTTTTCGGCTTTAATTTTCTTTAATTCTGCTCGAAGCTTTTTTATGGTTTTTTTAAGATCTTCTTCTCCGTCATCATTAAATTCAAACTCTAAAACCTCAGAAGCATCTTCCTTCGGCGTCATTTCATCCTTATTTTCCTCTTTTTTTTCTTTTTCTTCATCTTTCATACATTTCTATACTATCATAAATTACTATCAATTAAAAATCCCCTTTCGGGGATTTTTTTATTTTAACGTTTACTCCACTGTGGAGCCTTGCGGGCTTTCTTGAGTCCGAATTTTCTTCGTTCTTTCGCTCTTGGGTCTCTTTTCAGGAATCCCAATGTTTTTAATTTTCCACGCATTTCTGGATCAGATTCTACCAAAGCTCTTGAGAGTCCATGTCGGATTGCTTCAGCCTGAGAGTGGATTCCTCCACCTGAAACTCGGACTTCTACGTGCCATTTACTTCCAGTGATCGAGGCCAACGGATCGATAATAAGGCGTTTCTGTTCATCGGTCTTAAAATAATCTTTGGCATCCATTTCATTCACAATAAAGCTGGACTTGCTGCCCTCGGTAATTCGCACTCTCGCGGTAGAAGTTTTTCTTCTCCCAACTGCCTCGATATATTTTTCTTTTGTCATTTTTTTCTCCATAAATTTCTAATTTTCTATTGTTAAATGTCTCATCATTTCTCTTCGTAATTTATTTCCTGGAAGCATTTGGAAGATTGCCAACTTAAGTAATTCATTGAATCCTTTTTTCTCAACTGTTTCGGTACCTTTTGTGATTCGAAGCCCCCCTCGCATCCCGGAATATCTTTTGTGATCAATCCCTTCCAATTTTTTGGCAGTTATTTTTATTTTTGATGCATTCACAACCTTAACCGGAATCCCGGAATAAACATTCCGCTCGAAAGTAACTTTGGTTTTACCCATCAAAGACATAGCAACTTCAGTGGCCACTCGACCGAGCGTTCTTCCGCTCGCATCAATCACTTTCACTTCTTTTTTGTTATTTTCTTTTTTCATAATCGTTATAATTATACAAATTCAATAATGGCCATTTTGGCGCCATCGGACTTTCTGGCTCCTAATTTCAAAACTCTGGTATAGCCACCATTGATATCCACATATTTTGGAGCTATTTTTTCAAAAAGTTTCTTCACTTCTTTGTCTCGGTTTAGAGTTTTTGAAAGAACTACTCGGCGGTTCGCTAAAGTATCTTTTTTTGCTCGAGTAACAAGCTTTTCAATAAAAGGCCTGAGTTCTCTTGCTTTTGGTTCAGTAGTCTTTATTTTTTCTCTGATAATCAAATTAAGTGCCAAAGATATCATAAGTGCATTTCTTTGATTCTTTTCTCGTCCAAATTTTCGTTTGTTGTTTCCGTGTCTCATATTATTATTCTTTTAGATTAAAGCCGTATTTTGCCAGCACTTTTTTAATTTCGGTAATCCCTTTTTCCCCGATTCCTTCTATTTCAAGGAGATCTTCTTTTCTCTTCCGCGCTAACCCGCCAAGAGTTCTGATGTTTGCAGCGGTAAGCGCGTTTAAAGTTCTGGTCGAAAGATCCAGATTATCGGTTCTGGTTTTTAGAACATCAGTAAAATCACTTTCTTTCTTTTCTTCATCCTCGTCTTTTTCTTCACTTTTTTCTGCTTCCTTTTCAACTTCAACCTCGGGTTCTTTGAAATCAATAATTGCTTTTAATTGATTAATCATTATTTCAATCGAGCGAGATAATGCTTCTCGTGGGGTCAATGTCCCATCTGTTTCAATAGAAATTCTTAGGCGATTGTGGTTGGTCTTGTCCCCCACGCGCATATTTTCTACTTCGTAAGAAACACGTCGAACCGGGGTAAAAATTGCATCAACCGCAATAGTTCCGATCTCAACTTTGTCTTTTTGCATAATTTCTTTCGGAATAAAACCAAGACCTTTTTCAATCTTAAGTTCAATATTTAAATTTACTTTTCCGGTTACTTCGCAAATATATAATTCGGGGTTTAATACTTCGACTTGTCCAGTAGTTTTGATATCTGCTGCGGTTACCACTTTTGGTCCCTTGATAGAAAGAGTAACGATCTGAGGCTCATCAGATGCCATTTTAAAACGAGTCTTTTTAATATTCAGAATCATAACAATTATGTCTTCCTTTATGCCTTCCATTGTGGAAAATTCATGAGAAATACCTTCAATTTTTATTGAAGTGACACTTGCGCCAGGTAGTGATGAGAGAATGATTCTTCGCAATGAATTCCCCAAAGTATGTCCATACCCCGGATAGAGTCCATCTATCTCAAACACTCCTTTATCTCCTTCTTCAAGCACAACTTTCGGCTTTGAAGGCATAATTATTTTATATTCAGGCATAATGTTATAAAAATTACTCTTAACTTAATAATATTTAATTTAATAATACTTATCCACCCTTCGATGGGGAAAAAATAAATTAACTAACGGCTGTAAAATTCAAGAACAGCATTCAAATCGAGGAAAGTTTCAATATTTTTTGGCTTAGCCAAAACTTTTCCTTCCATTTTTCCGGCATCAAACGAAACCCAAACAGGAGCTGTGTAATCTTTCAACTTTTCAGGCATATTATCAAAAATCTTCTTAGTCTTCGAACCTTCACGAATTTTTACCATATCGCCAGGCTTTACTTCGTACGATGGAATTGTTACTTTTTTGTCGTTCACAATAAAGTGCCCATGTGACACCATTTGTCTGGTCGCTCGTCTACTTGTGGCTAGCCCCATTCGATAAATTACGTTATCGAGTCTAGATTCCAATTCTTCATAAAATCTTTCTGCGGTGCCGGCTCCTTTTACCAAAGAAGCTTTCTTAATATAATTTGCGAGTTGACGTTCAGTAATCCCATATGAAAATCGAATTTTTTGTTTTTCAATAAGTTGGGTTCCATATTCTGAAAGAGCTTTTGGACGCTTTCCGCCAACACCACCAAATTTACCAGTTGTAGTCGAAAACTTAGACGTCTGACATTTGTCATAAACTCCAGGACCTAGTCTTCTACAAATTTTAAATTTTGGTTTGGTTATCATTTTTTGTAATTCTTAATTCTCAATTTTAATATTTAAACTCTTCGTGGTTTCTTTGGTTTTGGACCATTGTGAGGAACCGGAGTAGCATCTTTAATGGAAGTTATCTCAATCCCGCGGGCCATAAAGGCTCGGACTGCTGGTTCCCTTCCGGAACCTACTCCCTTTACTACTACATCTGCTTCTTTCACTCCTAGGGCAAACGCTTTCGTTCCGATGATATCGCCCACTTTAGAAGCAGCAAACGGGGTTCCTTTTTTTGCACCTTTGAAACCAAGTGAACCTGCGCTAGACCAAAATAAAGTATTACCTTGTTTATCTCCAAAGAGAACTTTGGTATTATTAAAGGTCGCATCGATAAACACCATTCCGGAAGTTATTTTCTTCTTCGGGGTTTTGCTCGGAGCAACTTTTACTTCGTCTTTTGTAACTTCAGTTGATTCTTCGGTTGTAATTTTTGTTTTTCCCATTTTTAATTAAAATTATGTTTTACTTTCTTTTCTCTTACCTGAAGCCATTGTTTTTCGGACGTTTCCTCGAACGGTTCTGGAATTAGTTTTTGTTCTTTGTCCTCGAACTGGCAATCTTTTCATGTGACGAACTCCGCGGTAAGTTTTGATGTCTTTCAGTCTTTTGATGTTAGCAGACACTTCTCTTTTCAAATTTCCCTCAATTTTCATTCCTTCAACGATTGCTCTAATTTTATTCTCTTCATCAGAAGTAAGGTCTTTTGCTTTTTTCCCGTGGTCAATGGACACTTTATCTAAAATTTTTCGGGCACTGGAAATACCAATACCATAGACGCAAGTTAATCCAATTTCTAATCTCTTTTCATTTGGGACTGTGATTCCTAATATTCTCATTTTATTGTTTTTGTTTATGCTTAGGATTTGAACAAATTACACGAAGATGTCTGTTACGCTTTACCATTTTACAATTATCACAAATTTTTTTTACTGTTGATTTTATTTTCATTTATATATATAACAAATTGAAAACAAGGGAAATTACCCTTATTTTCTCGATGTTCCTTACTTATTGCTAACTGTATTTACTATGATACACTATTTTAAAATAATTACAACCTTTTAACGATTCTCCCTTTCCCGCCGTACGGGTCAAGAACAACTTCTACGTGATCACCAATTAAAACTTTGATTCGATGCATTCTCATTTTTCCTCCGAGATATGCCAGAATTTCTTTCCCTTCTTCGCCGGATCCTTCAATTTTTACCCTAAATAAAGTACTAGGTAAGGCTTCAGTGACTAAGCCACGCGCAGTCAATATTTTTTCATTTTTTGTATCACTCATTATTAGGTAAAAGAATTATAGCAAAATATAATATTTGAGTCAATGGTCTAGTAGACTTCTTGTTGGTAACATCTTTCACAATAAACGGTTTCCGATCGGTAGGGAGCATAGCTCGTTTCAAATTCGTTTTGACAACCTTCCTTCATGCATTTTCTGAGCCAAAGCTTCATTGGATTTCTTTTTCCTAGTCTTTCATAGTGACGACAATTGGGGCAGATGCGAGGTAAAGGTAAATTCATCCTTTTGTAAAATTGTAATTTATCTGGGATAAGTTTGAAGGCCTCAGTACATTGTTCGTTACAGGTACCCTTGTGTTCACACTCTATAACCTTCCCGATTATTGATTCACCTACTTCCTTAATATCATCTGGAATATTTTCATTTTTAATATCCATCTGGTAGCTTCTTCCATCTTTTTCTCTCCATTTATAACCTTGTTTCAAAACTTCTTCTTTGGTTAATGAAAAATATTCTTGGGCGATAGTTTCATTGTAGGCAAAAGGACTCAAGTCACTTGGGAAAAATTCTCCATATTTGTATGTTCTCCCCTTTGCATCAACATACGACATTTCATTCATATGTTTTATTATCTTTGGAACAAGTGATTCATACTCATCTTTGGTGTATTGTTTATTAAAAATGCAGTAAGATTTTGAGCGAAGTCCTACACAAGCAAAACAATTTTGACTCCCGTGACAATTGTAAGAATAATAGACATCATGACCACCATAGACAACCGCCCCGAAACAAAGTCTAGAACCTTGCACCCCGGTATCAAAAACTTCATAGGTAAGATCAGCCGAAGAGCCGACTCCATATCCGTCATAACTGTCTTTCAAGAACTTGGCGCAATTTTGGATAAACTTACAATCCCTGACCTCTCCATAAAGATCAAAACAATTTTTAGAGTTATATGAATTTACGATATTATCTCCGGTACAGTTGGGAGAATTTACAATGTTTGCGTATTTTTGAATCGCTTTCTGCTTAAGATCCTTGAAGTTCTTTTCGATTTCTTTAAAATTTTTATAACTCCCAATGTTAAA
The DNA here is from genome assembly GCA_903869825.1 of uncultured bacterium. GTDB lineage: Bacteria > Patescibacteriota > Minisyncoccia > Phycocordibacterales > UBA9973 > UBA9973. The sequence continues at coordinate 54,117 of CAIQAL010000001.1, read as the reverse complement.
TTCATTTACTTTTTCTAAATATTTTTCCCGACTGTATGGTTCGTTAAAAATATGGTAACTCTGGTTGCGCAAGTTAACGCAACCAAAACAATCAGAACATCCACGACACTCAAATAAAAATGAAGAATTATTGCAACCTTCAAGATTTTGGGAATGGGTCACGTTGTAGCATTTGTTACTGGCAATCACTTCGTAACAAAGTTCCGAGTTAGAAAGAACCAATGAATCCATAGAATCTTTTACTTCGCTTACTCGTGCGGCATAAGAAACATTCTCCCCACCCCAGGAAGCGTGTACCAGATAAGCATTCTTAAAATCTCCGGTATGCTGAAATACTCGCTATTTATTGTACGGGCATTGAATGAGGAAGGCATCGGAGTGCTTTTCATAAAACTTTGAAACTGTAGGAAAAAAGGTTTTGAAAAATCATAGTCCACTCCAAAAGACATTGGATCCCATTTGTCGCTCCACCAGTATTCTCTTTCATAGATTGTCATACCAGAATCGACGGAAAAACCTGAGATTACATTTGCTCCGGTGGCTGCACACTTATTGCGATATAAATTTCTTTCATTTCTCCAGGTAAAACGTCTTTGAGTTCGACAATCCGGGCAAAAGGTTGGTAAAGGGACTTTAATTTTTTCGTAAAATGAAAAATCCTCCGATTCGATTGTGAAATCTTTCTGACAGTTTTGGCATATCCTATTTTCCATAGAAAATTTATTGCTGATAATTTACAATAACTTTTATATTATTACTTTTGTCTGGGAAAGACGATTTCCAAACGGGTTTGATAGAAAGATTGGCAGATTCGATATTGGTATACCCCCTCAGAATATCATTAAAATCAGATTTATTTTTGCCCAAAATATCTGCTAAGACTTTATCAGCATCAACTTTCCAAACAACCTTTACCGAACCGGATAAGTTGAAAGAAATTTCCATTGCATCGGTAAACAATGCTTGAGTTTTATCAGTTAGCGTAATTTTTGCATCGGGAAGATTCGGGATATAAACACTATCATTTTTTTCTGTATCATCCAACACCGTATCGGTTATTTTTTTTGACAACTCTTGTCGGTTAAAAACAAAACCATAATATGTTCCTTTGATGCTAATTGTTGCACTTCCATTTTCTCCAACCGTCCCAATGATTTGATCGTCCACCGTCAAATAATCTGCATCCGGGAACAAGATAAATTCTGCCGGAGTCTGATCTTTCGCATTTTTATAAAGTTTGTTTTTCAAAGCACTTGTCAACTCAGTAATAACCTGGACTTTATCTGCTTCGCTTACTTGACGAGATTTTCCAATTAAACCACCAGCAATCTCCCCTACGGACCTTCCGTAGAATTTAGAATATTTTTTTGTACCTTTGAACCCAACAATTTTGAAATCAAGTGGAGCACTGTTGAATTCCTCTCCCGGGATAGTTGCCGATATCCCAATGCTGATTTTCCCGGGAGTACCGTCTTTTGCAGCTCCTGGAATGGTTATCTCCTCCGTGGTTTGATAAATTTTACCATTTGAGCCTTCCAGCTTTGAATTTTTGGCTAAAATTTGAGAACTAGAGCTAAAAGCATTGTAAATCAAAACATTTCCAGTAGCAGCTACAGAATAATTTTTCTCTTCTCCCGCAGCCACTTGCTTTGATTCCTCTCCAGTGAGAGGACCAACAAGATGATAAGACATTCCGGAATTAGCATCTTTGGTAGCGGACAGATTTTGATTCAGGATAAAATCTTTTGATTTAGGGTTAATTGTCACTTTAGCATTGGCAAAAATTGAAGATATCCCAAAAAACAGAAACACAACGGAAATTAGAGCAATAATCCAAAGGGTATATCTTGAATTACTTCTTGGAACATTTCTGATTTCAGTTTCTCTCGGAACATCGACAACCTTGGCAGGTGAAAGAACCGCTTTGGGTTTTTTGATATTCATATCTTGTAGAATTTTTTGAGCCATATTTTTTATTTCAAAAATCGATTAATATATATCGAATCAATGATTAAAAATGCGTCTCTCTCTACGTTTTCTCGAAACACAATAGCACTTCCAAATGCCTCCGGTCCTAGATATATTACGTTGAACTTTGATTCGGTCAAAGTATATTGATTAAATTGTTCGGACTTTATTGTTTCGGTAAAAAATTCGGACAATTTTTCATCTACCGTCAAAAAAATCGTGGATGGGATAGAAATATCATTCGAAAGATTAACCAAACATTCTTGAAATTTTGTAAGCCATTCTAATTTTAATTTGTTTATTATCGGTTCTATTTTTTTTAAGCTCTCATCTCCGATGTGTCCGTCCTTATATAAAGAAATGTAAGATTTTGCTTCATCTAAATGGCAATCCAGAATTCCAGCTACTTCTCGAATTAAAAAGTTTTTACCTAACGGAAAAGAAATGGATGAAGATAAAATATCTTTTTTTATCATTGAAATGTCTGTGACTTCTCCCCCGATATCAATTAGCAAAAAATTATCTTGATGTGAAAATGTATCGCGAGCAACCGCAAAAGAGGCCATAACAAAAGATGAAAATCTTATATTTTTTGAATAAAAATGTTTCCCGATTGCCTCTTTTATTTGAGAAAGCACTTTTTCACCGGTCATTGAAACAAAAATCTTCATTTCAAGTTCGGTTGTTTTTTGATCCAAGGGTTTTTCAGTTGGATAGCCATTTAAAGTAATCAACATATTTTTTAACTCAATCGGAGAAATCTTCTCTATGTTCGAGTACTTGTTTTGGCACTCTTCGGTAAAAGCCAAAATTTCTTTTTGAATCAAATCGTCGGCTAACTTTTGATCAAAGACAAAGGGAATATTTTTTTTTAGAACAATACTTCGAGTTTGAGAAGCATACCAAGGGGATGAAAGAACACAAAAAATCTTTTTTGGAGCACCGACACCAGACAAACTAATTTTTTGAGCAACAGTCTCAAGAGATTTTAAAGTTAAATCAAAAAATTTCTCAAAACTCAATTTCCTTTCAAGTGGAATTGATTCCCGGTAAGAATAAATCATTTCAGGTTCTCCTTCGCTCCGCATATAAAATATCGCTCCTCCAACCGAAGAGGATCCGATATCAAAAACCAGCGTTATTTCATTTGTATTTTTCGTACTTCCTAAAATACTCATTTTATAATTATACCACAGTGAGCTACTAAAGAAGAACGGCTTTTATACGCCTTACTCCAGAAGAAACGGCTTCTTCTTTCAAGATTTTAAAAGTGCCAAGTTCGCCGGTATTTAGAACGTGTGGTCCTCCACAAAATTCTTTGGAAATAGAATTACCATTTTTATTTAAAATAAAATATACTTTTACTTTTTTTGGATATTTCATTCCGAATTCCATTTCAGCTCCAATTTTTTCCGCTTCGTCTTTGGGCATCTCTTTACAAATCACTTCCAGGTTTTCTTTTATTTTTTTGTTTACCCAAATTTCCACTTCACTTTTTTCTTCATCTGTGAGTTTGTGGTCGCAAATAAAATCCATCCTCAAACGTTCTTCCGTAATGTTACTTCCTTTTTGTTTTACTTCCGGACCAACGACCGCTTGAAGTCCCGCCAAAAGCAAATGATGCGCGGTATGCAACCTGGTCGTTTGTTCATTATTGTTCGCAAGTCCACCCTTAAACATTCCAGCAGAGGCAGTCTGTGAAAGTTTTTGATGTTGTTCTAGTTCTGCATTAAATTCTTCGTCTATGGTTTTTGTCATTATTACTCCTTTTTCTTTAGCAACTTCAATCGTTAGTTCTAAGGGAAGACCATATGACGAGAAAAAAATAAAAGCATCATGTCCCGTTAATGTCTGACCTTTAATTAAGAATTTTTCAAATTCTTTTAGTCCCCTTTCAAGATTATCTCGGAATTTGTTCTCTTCTGTTTCAATTTCCTTTTTTATAATATCAATATTTTTTAAAAGTTCTGGATAAATATTTTTATACTCTTCTATTACAATTTCAGCAAGAGTAAGAAGAGAGCCTTTTTTGAGTGAAATTAAATCAGAATATCTTATCGCTCGGCGAATAATTCGACGAAGGATATATCCTCTTCCTGTATTAGACGGCACTACTCCATCTGCAATGATAAATACCGCAGTACGAACATGATCTGCAACAATTCTTATGTATTTCCTTGTGTCAGAGAAACATTTATCGCCACTCTTTATATATTCGTCGTCAGATTTATCTCCATATGAAAGTCCAGATAATTCTTCAATTTTTTTGATAATAGGTAAAAATAAATCCGTCTCATAAACACTTTTTTTCCCTTGTACCATTGTTGTTATCCGTTCAAGGCCTGCCCCTGTATCAATGTTTTTTTGAGGAAGTTCTCCAATAATTTCACCATTTACAAGTTTGTAGGTCATAAATACATCATTCCAAATTTCTACAATCTTTTGTTCATTTTCATATTTTTCAAATTCCTCTGGAGTCAAATCTCCTAACTCTCCAGTAATATCATAAAACATTTCGGTGCTTGGACCAGCCGGAGAGTTCAGCCCTGCACTCCACCAATTTGATTTTGAATTTTTGTAATAAATACGGTTTTCCGCTAATCCAAGAGATTTCCAAATTTTTACTGATTCAGTGTCACGTTCTATTTTTTCATTACCATCAAAAACAGTCACATACAAACGAGACACATTAAGTCCAAGCCCTTCTTCTTTTGATGTAAGGAATTCGTAACTCCAAGTAATCGCATCTTTTTTAAAATAATCTCCCAAGGACCAATTACCCATCATTTCAAAAAAAGTATTATGGGTAGTGTCTCCAACTTCCGAGAGGTCGATTGTTCTCAAACATTTTTGCACATTTACCAAACGCATTCCTTTTGGATGAGGTTCTCCTAAAAGATACGGAATAAAAGGTTGCATTCCAGCCGTATTAAATAAAGTCGCATCGAGCGCCCCCGCTTCATTGGTAGTCACTAACGAAGCAGAAGGGACAAAAGCATGTCCCCGGTTTTCAAAAAATTTTAAAAATCTTGTTCTAATTTCACTTGAATTCATAACTTTTATTTAACTTCACTCTCTTCCAGAGACTTAGTCTCAGAAATCTTAAGAAGTGGTTTTTCAAAAATATTCATTAAAACTAAAATAAGTAAAACCAAAACCGTGGAAATAATTGCCAAAGAAGAAAGTCCAAAACCAGCAGCCATCCCTATCCCAGCAGTTACCCAGAGTCCACTTGCAGTAGTTAATCCCCGGAGTCGTGATCCGGTCAGCATGATCGTACCGGCACCAAGAAATCCTATCCCAACAACAATCTGTGATGCCATACGCATTGGATCAAAACCACCGATGCTCGCATATTTTAAAACCATCATTTCAGAAATAATTATAAAAAGTGCGGAGCCCATTGAAACCAAAGAGTGTGTCTTAAGACCAGCTTCTTTGTGAACCAAATATCGTTCAGCTCCGATAAGCATTCCCAGAAAAACTGCTAATATTAATTTTAAAATAACTTCACCATTCTGCAAAAAATATTGTGTCATAGACTTTATTATACAACAACGCCACCGCCAAGACAAACATCTTTATCGTAAACGACGATCGATTGACCAGGGGCAACTAAAACTGGTTTATTAAAAATTACTTCAGTAATTTTATTTTTTGTTTTGATCTTACATGAGAAAAATTCTCCATGATAACGAATTTGGCAAGTATAATTTTTATTTGGTTCAGGAACTTTGAAAATCCAATTTACCTCACTTAAAAAATTCGAGTGCGAAAAGTTAGAAAGCATTTCCTTTACATCTTGTGACACATATAAAATATTTTTCTTTACATCTTTTCCGACAATGTAATATGGCCGATCATTCGGACTTTTCTTGGTAATGGTAAATCCATGTCTTTCACCCAAGGTATGAAAAAATACTCCATAGTGAAATCCAACTGTCTGCCCTTTTTCATTTTTCACTTGGCCTTTTTTTTCTTTAATATAATGTTTTAAAAATTCTTTCAAATCAACCGCTCCCAAAAAACAAATTCCCTGGCTGTCTTTTTTCTCTGCCACCGGTAATTTATATTTTTTTGCAAGTTTTCTTACTTCGATTTTTTTCAAATGACCAACCGGAAAAATAATTTTTGAAAGTTGTTTTTGTTCAAGGGTCCAAAGAAAATAACTTTGGTCTTTGGAAGGATCAACCCCTTTTAATAATGCCCCCTTTTTATTTTGTGCATAATGTCCAGTAGCAACAAAATCTGCTCCAATATTGAGTGATTTCTTCAGGAAAGCTCCAAATTTTACTTCTTTATTACACATTACATCCGGATTTGGTGTCCGTCCAGCTTTGTACTCTCTAATCATATAATCTGCCACTTCTTTTTTGTATACTTCTTCTAAATCGAAGGTTAAAAAAGGAATATCTAAGTGCGTTGCAACCCTCATCGCATCCATTCGCTCTCCCTCTTCGTTACACGTTATGAAGTCTGGATGCCAAGTTCGAATAAAGACCCCAACGACATCATACCCTTGGTCTTTGAGCAAGGCAGCAGACACAGAAGAGTCAACTCCCCCAGACATTCCCACAAATACATTTTTTATCTTTTTATTCTTGACCATTATTGTTATAATAACTATATTATCAACATTTGTAAATTAAGTTAAAATCTATGCACTATTATCTAGATGTTTTAAAAAAGTATGCAGTGTTTAGCGGGAGATCAAGAAGATCGGAATATTGGTATTTTTTATTGTTTAACTTGATTATAAGTATAATTTTAAATATCCTTATTTCGAAAGTAAGTTCTGTTTTTAACTTTATTACCATAATATATGCTTTAGCAACATTAATCCCTAGCATCGCTGTCTCAGTCAGAAGAATGCACGACATTGGAAAAAGCGGCTGGATGGTTTTAATAAATTTAATTCCTATCGCTGGATTTATTTGGTTCATCATTCTTGCCGCCACCGATAGCACTCCTGGGGATAACGAATATGGCCCGAACTCAAAAATGGTTTATTCTCCGACACCATCAACCCCTACCCCGAGTACTACGCCTAATTAATCAGAAAAGTAAACTAACTTCAAAAGAACTCCGACATATTTGTCGGAGTTCTTTTTTTTTCTGTTTTATAAATCCATAAGTTTTTTATAAAGTTCAAACGTAGCTCGAGCATCAGAAAGAGCACTGTGAGGATTTATGTTTGTAATACCAAAATATTTGCACAGCTCTCGTAAGGAATAATGATCAATATCCGTTTTTCTATTCAACTTTGCCCAAGCGATTGAGATGGTATCTAAACGATGATAATGCATCGTATTTGTCAATTTGTACTTTGCTAAGTTGTACTCTAAAAAACCTGAATCAAAGGCAACATTTTGACCAACCATAATACAACCTTTAACTTTCTTAGTAAAAACTTCTAAAGCTTCTTTTGTTTCATAAGCTTCTTCCCAATCGTTTTTGTTATAATGATTTATTTTGAGTGCCACAGGATCTGCCAGTTCAATTCGCTCAGGTTTTATTTTAAGCTCGAATTCCTCAATTACTTTGAAAGATAAATCTGTAACAACACAACCGATTTCAATAATTTCGTGTTTAATAACATTCAGACCAGTCATTTCCATATCAATAAAAGCTAAATTGTGTTTTCTCATATTCTTAATTACTTTAAGTATTTCGCTTTATTAATTTTATGTTCCTCAAAAGTCTTTGCATAGTGAATCAAGCCATTTTTGTCATGTAAATAATATAAATAATTAGAAATAGAAGGATGAATCGCAGCAATAATAGAAGATAGCCCAGGGTTACTAATCGGATTTTCAGGCAACCCTCTAGCCTTATACGTCTCAGGAGCTGAATCAACTTGCAAAGGCATCTTTTTCGCTAATCTATTCCACAAAATTCCGGAAATATTTTCTCGATCCGCATTTCCTTTTGCTTCCTTCTCTATTAGAGAAGCCATTGCAATTATTTCGTTCTCACTTTTTCCGGAAGAAACAATTTCGGATATATATGGCTTTAATTTTTTATTAAAATTTTGGTTCATGTACTCTAAGACATCCCTTTCATCATCAGTAGAAAAGAAAAAATAAGTGTCTGGGAAAAGATAACCTATTTTTGCTTTCCCTAGAAACTTATCTTTATTAAAATTCTTTAAAGAAATCGCAAAAGTATCCGCAATTTGAATATTGTCAAAACCTTCAGGGATAGTAACCTTTATCGAGGCTAGGTGTCGATCTTTGTTTACTATGCGTCTGGCCATTTCAAAAACTGGCAACTTATTTTCAAGTAAATAATCTCCTTCCGCTATGTGTCTTTCCCCACCTAATAAAATAACAAATGCTTCAAAAGAAATTCTGGAACGAATTACTTTTTTTTGTTTTAAATCAAGAGAAAGATTCCTTAGGTTTTCACCTTTTCCGATACTTATTACTATCCCTTTAGGAAAATTATTTGGTGCACTAAAAAACAAAACATAAAAAAGTACTAGAAACGTTACTAAACCAAATAGTAAAAAAATAATTCTCTTTAGTAAAAATTTTGGTCCAGCATGATAGTCGCCAGAGACAACTTGGTTGTTTGAGATAAATTCGTTTTCCATAAAATATTACATCGGCAAATTTGTCGGAGGAGAAGCTTCTTTTGATTCAATACGTTCCAAAGTAGGAACCTTGAGCATTTGACCTGGAAAGTGCCACAGAGTCGCAAGTTCTTCGGTATTTAACACAAAAGTTTTATGATGAAAGTAATTTGGAAAAATATATGGCGAAAGAGGCCAGGGAATAAACCCAGAAAGATGGTGTCGTAAAGGTAAGTAGAAAAAGGCCCGTTCTCGGTATTCTTCCAGCATTCTGTTTGCTAGACGAGTAACAGTCTTGCGTGAAATCAAGAAAAATGATTTGAAAAAGTTTCCACCGAAAGCATCTGCCTGAGTTGAATTATAACGATCAAGCTGATTTAGAAATGGACTCGCAAACTGGCGAAACATCAAACGCATATTTCTGCGACTGCTCATATCAAAAACGTCTCTTTTTGCCACATAACATACTCTGATTCCTGTATCAAATCCAAGCTTTAAAATTTTTCCTCCTGCTCCTTTTACTACAGCATCCATGTATGCCGGGGCCCGAATTTCTTTGGCGAAAGTTCCATCTGCCTTCGGATGCTCCCGAGTGTATTCTGCCAATTGTTTTTTAATCAATATTTCCGCCTCTATTACCCAGTCGTGATGCTTAAAAAAAGTTCCTTCCGTATGATATTTTTGACGGGCAGGAGTAACAACAATTTGCATCCACATTTGTTCTCCCTTTTTAATTGAACCGAAAAGCTCAATGATTGAAGAAATGGGATCAACTTTAAATTCTTCCTTTGGATCTTTATCTAAACCAAAATCCACGTAAGTTTTAAGTGGAAACGATTCGGGTTTATTTAATTTAAATTCACATCCCCAAAGATTATATTCACTGTTTTCGGAAATTTCATCAATTGCTAAAGTATAGTCTTCAACTTCTTTTACCTGAGCTTGAGGGTACTGAGCATACATCTGGGTTTCAATTAACCCCTTCACCCGAGTCGGAGTACGAACATAAAAATGAACCTGCCCGTCAATCGAAGCAATCTCAAGGGAAAACCAGAACCATACCGCTCCTTGCCAATATTCTTCTACCCCTCCCTTATTGCTTTTATGATAAAGGGCAGAAGTAAAAAATAATTCCATTCCCCGTGGGGACCTTAGCACATCTCTCGGCGGGACTATTTCAAGAAGACAATAATCGATTCCAGAAATAAAACTTTGCTGGACATAATGAAGCCAGATATTCCAAGCAGCCCAACCTAAAAGTAGCGCCCCGATAAGCGGAGAAAGCCATAGGATAACACTAATGATGAAATTAAAGGCAGTTATTAAAATACTCTCCATGCCTTACATTTTAATACAGAAAGATAATAAAAGGAAGCAATTAAAAAAGACGAAAAGCTTAGCTCCCCGTCCTTTTTAATTTTTTAGACTAAGGCGTAAAGTCCCGATTTGTTTTTTTTGAAGTACTTTGAGTTTACCAAGTTTACTAAAATAGTGTTTTTCTTAAAATATCTTTCTTTCATTACTCTCTCAACTACATCGTCTTTTGAAAGTGGTCCTTCTCGTTTCAAAATATCTCGGATGATTTCTCGAGCAATTCCGGCTTTGTACCCCCATTCAGCTAGTGCATACATACCACGACCTACCAATACGAACCTTGGGTCTTTGATAAGTTCATTGTGACAAGTGGCATAGTGAGTTTTTCGGTGAAAAGTTTTTGAAATATTGTCAGCCACTTCTCGAAAGTGCATTGGGGATCCATGGCGTCTCATTACGAGAAATGCATAATCTTTTACGCCACGAGTACGAATATTTGGAGAGGTTGATTTCCCCCATTCTCCCAATGGATTTTTTGAAATAGTTTTCGACATTGAAAGCCATCGTTTGATGATTTCTTCATTCTTATATTCTTCAGCAACCTCTTTAGTTTGGTCGCAAAATCTTTTAATCATTTCTGTTTCGGTAATCAAGTCTTCGTCTTTCAAACTGATATAAAGTTTTTTCAAAGATTCATGAACTTTTGCCGCTACTTCATCATCCACACTCCAGCGGGTATGAAAATTATTATCTTCACGATGTTTTTTAAATGCGTCACCAAGTACCAAATAAAAATGAATGTGATTTTGGGTTGCTTTATCTTTGGAGATATGAGGGAGAAGTTCATGTTCGGCAACAATCGAACCAAGAGAGTTTATCACTTGTTTCAATTCGTCAAAAACCGCCTGCTCTTCTTTGTAAGCTTCTGATTTTTTTATCAAAGTAAGAGCCGCTTCTTCGATTTGTCTAACCCTCTCGCGAGTGATGCTGTATTTCTTCCCGATTTCTTCCAAGGTCTTTCTTTCAGCGTCAGAATTCAAACCAAAACGGTTCATTATTACGTCGTTTGCACGGTCATGGAGATGAGAAGTGATTTTTTTTGTAACTTGTTTTGGTTTAAATGTTATTGTTGACATTTTTTTGTAAATTAAAAATAATAACCTTTTTTATACCTTAATTATACACATCGTACAATTTGTGTCAAATTTTTTACCCTTTAAGCAAGCCTATTTATTCTTATTCGATCAAGCTCGGTTAAATATTTTTTTCTGAGTCTCACGCTCTTTGGAGTAATTTCCAGATATTCGTCGTCTCCCATAACTTCCAGGCCTCTTTCTATATTTAAATTAAAGGCTGGATTAAGGACGATAGCATCATCGGTACCGGAAGCACGCATATTGGTCAATTGCTTCCCTTTAGTTGGATTTACTGCCATATCATTTCCTTTTAGGACGTTCCCGATGACCATTCCTTCGTAAACTTCCTCACCGTGTCCTATATAAAGTATACCACGTTCCTGTAAATTTGCAAGGGAGAAGGCTACTGCCTTTCCTCCAACCATTGAAGCCATTGAACCATACTCTCTTTTCTTTATTTCCCCAGCGAACTCCCTGAATCCTAAAACACGTGAGGACATTATCCCTTCCCCTTTTGTGTCTACAATAAATTCCCCTCTGTATCCTAATAACCCCCTGGTCGGGATATCAAAAGTTATTCTTGAAATACCTTCTTTTTCGGACATATTTTTCATTAATCCTCTACGCTTTCCAATCTTCTCGATTACTGCGCCTGATGATTCGTTTGGTACATCAATTATCAATTCTTCATAAGGTTCAGTCTTTGCTCCATCAATATCTTTGATAATTACTTCTGGCTGAGAAACCTGCATCTCAAAACCTTCTCTCCTCATATTTTCGAGTAGAATTGCAATATGTAATTCCCCCCGACCATAAACTTTAAAAAAACTTGGACCAGATTTAACTTTTCCCTGGTCGGGTGAAAAATCAACTTTTAATCCTACATTCATTTCCAATTCTTTTTCAAGTCTTTCTTTTATTTGCCTTGAAGTAACAAATTTACCTTCTTTCCCGGCAAAAGGAGAATCGTTTACTAAAAAGTTAAGTGAAATCGTCGGCTCGTCAATAGCAATGTGTGGCATTGGCGCGACTGATTCATTTTCACAAATCGTTTCCCCGATATAAATATCCGGAATCCCCGATAGAAGCACAATGTCTCCAGATGTTACTTCACGCACTTCTTTTCTCTGAACTCCCTCAAAGGTAAAAAGTTTTGTAATTTTCCCGGTTCTGGTTCCATTCTCTCCTTTTACAAAAACCTGACTGCCGGAATCCATTTTGCCGGAATAAATTCTGGCAATAGCAAGTCGTCCTAAAAAATTATCGTAACCCAAATTAAAAACTTGAGCGCTCATTAGTCCACTCTCATTTAAAGAAGCTGGTGGCACTTTTTCTAAAATTACATCTAGAAGCGGAGTCAGGTCAATTGATTCATCATTTAAATTTTTCTTAGCAATCCCTTCCCGACCAATTGCGTAAACCGTTTCAAAATTTGCCTGTTCTTCGCTTGCACCAAGCTCAAAAAATAAATCTAACACTTCTTCGTGTGCTCGATGCGGATCAGCTGCTTTTTTGTCTATTTTGTTTATTACCACTATCGGCTTTAAACCAAGTTCTAGAGATTTTTTTAAAACAAACCGAGTCTGGGGCATCGGACCTTCTACTGCGTCCACCAAGAGAAGTACTGAGTCGATAGCTCTCAATACTCGTTCAACCTCTGAACCAAAGTCAGCGTGACCAGGCGTGTCTACGATGTTAATTTTTGTATCTTTATAATAAATGGAAGTATTTTTGGAATAAATTGTAATCCCGCGCTCTTTTTCTAAATCGTTCGAGTCCATTGAGATATTTTCATCCTGCAAACCACCATTTTGCTTCATCAAAGAATCGGTCAGTTTTGTCTTACCGTGGTCCACGTGAGCAATAATTGCGATATTTCTAATTTCCATATTGTTGTTTAATCAAAAAAAGCCTTCGGGCTTTTTTCGTCTTTTTTACTATATCACAATTTCTTAAAAAAACAAACGCTAATCATCCGACCCAGCGTCTTGCGTTGAAACTGCCGAAACCGGGTTAGTTTTTGCTTTTTGAATATTTTGAGTAAGAGTACTTTGATTGATTTTTTGGTTTAAATCTCCTATATAATATTGTGCAAGCATTTGGTTCGCCGACGCCGAATGAGGACTCCCTCTTCCCCCTTTTGTGTCGTAAGCTTGAGTAGATTCTTTTCCGCAAGATGATGCAATATTTCTTACCCCGCCCGGATGAGCTGATGCATAGCCGGAAATATCATAAATTTTACTATTCACAATAATCCAACAATCAGAAATGGCATTGTGCTTAGAAACTTCCACGTTATCAAGCAATGCAGCCCCGGAAGACAGAAGATTTGCTAAATCTGCAGTTTTATTTTGAGCTCTTGTGTTTGGTCCTGTGGTGCCGTTGCTATTGTTATTTTTAATTTGATAAAAAAGAAGTCCAACAATTAAGATTGCAGTCACAACACAAAAATATATAAACAAAGATACCCCAGTTAGTTTTTTCATAAAAGATTAAATTCTTCAAAATGTATATTTTTCTTTTCGACTCCCAAACTAATAAATTGTTTTTTTAAAGCTCTCATTAAGGAAAGTGGCCCGCAAATAAATATATCTGCGTCCAATAACCCACTGCTCAGTTCTTTAATTTTTAACGCATTTAAATATCCATTTTCTCTCGAGTGCCATGGAAAAAATCGAAAATTTTTATTTCTGTCTGCAATCCACTGTAACTCCTCCGAGAAAATAAGTTCTTTCTTCTCTACTACAGTATAGTACAAATCTATTTGATTGGTTATTTCTTCAAGACTTCTAGCCATACTTAAGAATGGAGTAATTCCGACTCCGCCGGCAATCCAAATCTCTTTTTTCCCTTTTTCAACTTCATAAAATTTTCCATACGGGCCTTCTATCTTTGCCTTGGTTCCTTTCTTGATATTTTTTACTTTACTAGTATAGTCCCCCAAAGATTTAATCGCAATTTTAACACTACTTTCTCCTGGAGCAGAACTAAATGAAAATGGATGCGGTTCGGAACTTATTTCTTTTCCAAAAAAACGAATAAAAAGAAATTGGCCAGGGATAAAATAAATTTTTTCTTTTGGGGTCAATTCTATCTCAGTTACACTATTATTTAAAATAGTTAACCGCTTCACCTTCAGTTCATAATCGTTATTGAAAAATATCCTCAAAAATGACCGGTAAAATCCGAAGACAAGTCCGATGAATGCAAAGAGTAAAATATAATATCTTAAAAAGAGATCTCTAGAGACATCGCTTGAAATTAAAATCACATGCAAAATGGCGAAACAAAAAACTAAAACCATAAATTTATGAGAAAACCTCCAGATATGATATTTGATTTTCAAGTAGAGGGTAATACCTAAAAGTAGAATCATCCCAAAAAGAGCAACAATGCCCATAGTATTGGCAAAATTTCCACTTGGAATCAGAAAAAAAGCTGCATCGTGCACGGAAACACTTAAATATTTTACCACTAAAAAAATCGGATGAAATAATAGAAGTGAAAAAGCCATCTGTCCTAGCCATTTATGGGTATCATAGAAATGGTCCATTCCCGAAAAAAAATCATCAAAGAATTTATTTCGATTGCTTATTATCAAATTTAACGAAAAGAGCATCATTCCGAGAAGTCCTGTAATCTGCCCAAAAGAAGTGGAGGTGGAATTCAAATCAAAAAAACGAAATGACATTTGTTCTAAGCAAAACCATCTAATTATAGGAACAAGAGCTAAAATAGCAATAATGGTTATTGGTAAATTTTTTTTTAAATAATTCTTCACTCTTATATTATATAGTATAAATCAAATTTGTGAACAACAAAGAACTAATACACTTCTTTCTTGTAGCAATTCTCACAATAGATAATATCGGTGTCACTAGTATAATTTGTTTCAAATTCATTAGAGCAAGGTTTGTCACCATGAGGATGTTCAACTGTGTTGTTGTAAATTCCACCATCTGAATTATTGCCGGCACACTGACAATTCTTATGCACTGTCTGCAACAATGTTCGTTGTTCCAAACGTTTAAAATGACGGCAATTGGGACAAAGTCTTGGTAGAGGAATTTTCATCCTTCTATAAAACTGGAGCTCTTTTTCAGTAATTCTGAAAGCTGTCGCACAGCGGTCATTACACTTGCCTTGATGTTCACATTCAACAATCTCATTAACAATTTCATCAGAAACCTCTTCTATTCTGTTCGGTAAATCGTTTGTTCTTTTAGTAGGAACATAATTTTTGTCAGCATCATTTGTCCAAGAATATCCATCTTCTTTGGCTTCTTTAACTGATTTAACAAAAAACTCTTGAGCTAATGTTTCATTATAGGCAAAAGGTGAAAGTTCAATAGGAAAAAATTCTCCGTATTTATATATTCTTCCTTTCTTATCCAAGTAAGGTATTTCGTTCATTTGTTTTTTAATTTTTTCAACAATTACTTCATATTCTTCTTTTGGATACTGTTTATTAAAAATACAATACTGTTTTTTCTTTAAACCAACACAACCAAATAAATAAATATGAAGAACCCGTGCACATATAGGAATATTCTACGTTATAGGAGTTTTCTTGAACATTGTAGCAAAACTTAATTGAATTTGTACCGTTACCACAAGCTGAGCACTCATACACTAGTTCGTTGGAGTCCCCCCAGGCAGTGTAGTCATAACAATCCTTACTTCCAGGTAATTCTTGAACATATTGGCAATACCGTAAATTTTCTCCCTCCCGTATCAAATATGAATTTCGCACATTTCTGGAATTATCAATATAATTCCCTGCTACATTTGTATTTTGATACCCCTCGATAAATTTTCTAGGAAATTTTTTCCAAAACTCTGCCCTTAATTTTAAAAGATTCTGCAAGCCAACATATGAGGAAACATCGTATTCATTAATTTTTTTAAAATAATTTTCTTTGTTATAAGGTTCATTAAAAACACAATAACTTTTCCCTCTCAGCCCTACGCAGCCAAAACAATCATTACAATTGGCGCAGTCTCGACAAAAAGATAACTTAAAAGAATTTTGACACTGAGAAGAAAAAACTGTGTCTGTACAAGAATTCAACCAAAAAGATTCATAGCATCGTTCGCTTTTGGCGCAGTTAGAACTATCTACACAGTCTTTTAAGTATGCCAGTCCATTTGAATACATACAATCTTCCGCATCCTTTCCGTTGAAACATAAATAAGAATTTTTTGGATTTGTTATGTTGTTGCAATAATCACTGTTCACTCCACGAATAACGTTTAAATTTTTTAGTGGTACAGTGCGAAGTAACTCCTTGAATTGTTCAAAAAAAGACTTTGAAAAATCATATTCTCTGCCGTAATCTATTGGTTCCCAAACATCGGAAAGCCAAACATCTTTTTCATATACTTTTACTGGTGATTCCGGAGAAAACGCAGAAAAAATCTCTTTTCCGGAATAATCACTTTTTCTTTTAAAGAGACTACTCTCGTTGCGCCATGCCATTCGTCTTTGTGCCCGACAAAGCCAACAAAACGTCGGCGGAGGGACTTTCATTTTTTCGTAAAAACTTAAGTCTTCATAATCAATCAAAAAATCTTCTTTACAATTTTGACAAATCTCGTTTAGAATTTCCATATCTTTAATATACTAAAAAAAATAATTTATATCCACTCATATTTTTTGATAAACCAGACTTTTAAGAATTGAGTAACTAGAAAGTATAAAATGAGGCCAATGAAGAGGAGTCCGAAATAAAGTGGGGGTAATGGCACAAATTGGAAAATACCGGCGAATGGTGAAAATGGCAAATAAATACCAACAGCAATGACACATATGGTAGAAATAAGGAGTGGCTTCGAAGCCCAACTTTGAAAAAATGGAATTTTCGAAGTCCGAATAATGTGGACGATTAAAGTCTGAGTAAGGAGTGATTCCACGAACCAACCGGTGTGAAATAGTGCAGCGTTCGCAGGGATATTAGCCCAAGTGTGAAATACAATCAACAAAACAAAGAAGGTGGCATAATCAAACAAAGAACTAATCGGGCCGAAAAATAAAATAAATCTTTTGATATTTTTGAAATTCCATTTTTTAGGTTTTGATAAATGGTCTTCATCCACCTTGTCCGTCGGAATGGTCATCTGCGAAAAATCGTACAGCATATTATTGGTCAAAATCTGAATCGGCAACATTGGCAAAAAAGGCAAGAAAATACTTGCCCCAACAACTGAAAACATATTTCCAAAGTTCGAGCTTGCCGCCATTTTTATATACTTGATAATGTTATCAAAAATACGTCTCCCCTCTTTGATTCCATCTTTTAACACAGCCAGACTTTTTTCAAGTAATATGAGGTCGGAAGATTCTTTGGCGATATCAGCCGCTGTGTCCACCGAAATACCTACGTCCGCCGCTATAAGTGACAGAGAATCATTGATACCGTCCCCTAAGAATCCGACTACGTGATTATTCTTCCTCAAGCTTTTAATTATTTTTTCTTTGTCGTACGGAGAGAGCTTGGCAAAAACTGAAATATTTTTTACTTTTTCTGCCAAGTCACTCTCAGAAAGACTTTCAACTTCTTTCCCAAGTAGTATTTGATCAAATACAATCCCGACGTCTTTACAGATTTTTTCAGTTACAAATTCGTTGTCTCCGGTTAAGATTTTTATTTCAACTCCGAGTGCTTCTAAATCTTTGATTGTTTCCACCACAGAAGCCTTCGGAGGGTCAAAGAAAGCCAAAAAGCCGACCAAAATAAGCTCGCCTTCGTCTTCTAAAGTAAAAACTTTTTTCTCAGCCAACACTTCTTTGTAAGCGACCGCTATCACCCGGAAACCTTCTTTATTTAATTCTTCCTCCATCGATAATTTTCGATCATCGGTAAAATCTTTCATCGAAAGAACTTTTCCACCAATTAAAACATTAGTGGAGCTTGCCACAATTTCTTCCACCGCCCCTTTACAAACCAAGAGATGTTTTTCTTTCCCGTCCGAAACAATCACCGACATTTTACGACGATTAAAGTCAAAAGGCAGTTCGTCAATTTTTTTGAATTCTTTTATTGGAAATCTCTCCTCAGCTTCTTCGTGCTTCAGTATTGCTTTATCCATTATATCGTTTAACCCTGTCTGAAAGTAGCTATTCAAATAAGCATAATGAATCGAGTCGACGCTTTCCTTGCCATTAATATCCAAATGTCTCTCAAGGACAATTTTCCCTTCAGTCAAGGTCCCGGTCTTGTCTGTACACAGGATATCCATTACCCCCAAGTTCTCAATGGCGTCCAAATGCTTCACAATAACTTTATTCTTGGACAAGACTAGTGCCCCTTTTGATAAGTTTACCGCGACAATCGTCGGAATCATTTCTGGTGCCACTCCTACCGCGACCGCAATAGCAAACAAAAAAGCCTCAAACCAATTGCCTTTGAAAATTCCGTTTAAGATAAAAACTGCCGGTACCATAATCGCCATAAATTTGAGAGTTAAAACCACAAATTGTTTTAGTTCTTTATTGAAATCGGAGATATGGTCACTCTCGGACATATCGGAAGCAATCGTTCCCAAGTAAGTGCTTTTCCCAGTGTTGATGACAATTGCCTTAGCTACTCCACTCTCAACACTTGTTCCAAAAAAACACAGGTTACACAAATCTATCAAATTTTTCTTTCCTGAATCATTTTCCAAAATATGTTTTTCGACCGGCATTGATTCACCAGTTAGCATTGCTTGATTAATAAAAAGATCTTTGGAAGAAATCAAACGGACATCTCCTGGGATAATCGTCCCAGAATAAAGTTCCACGATGTCGCCCGGAACAATTTCTCTCGAGAGAATTTCTGCTGGTTTCCCATTTCGGATAACTGTAGTTTTAGTGTGAATTATTCCTTTCAGTTTGTCCGCAGCAATCCCGGCTTTTGTTTCTTGATAAAAATTTAAGATAATAGAAAGAAAAACCATTAAAAAAATAACCGAAGCAGCTTTCATATCCCCAATTAAGAGTGAAACTATTGCCAAAGCCAACAAAAGTAAATTGAGAGGGTCTCGGGCAATTTTAAATAATTTTAAAAAGTGATTTGCTCTTTTTTCATCAGCAATATTGTTGTAGCCAAATATTTTGATTCTTTCCTTTGCCTCAGTGGTTTCAAGCCCTTCCTCTCTACCTCCTAATTTTTTGAAAGAAAACTCGAGCTCATTTCGTGAAAATAATGAAAGTCTTTGAAACATCTCCTTTTTAAAGGATTCTGACGTATCTATTGTCTGATTCTTGATAAAAATGTGTTTCAGCCAATTCATATATAGATAAATCCATTATACCTTAAAATATAGGGAAAAGATGCGAAAAAAATTATTTTATGTTATTTTATATAAATGCGTCGGTGGTAGAGTGGTCAATTACAACAGACTGTAAATCTGTCGCCTTCGGGCTACGTAGGTTCGAATCCTACCCGACGCACACCGAAAAGGTCTCCTTGTTTTTACAAGAAGGTCTTTAATTTTTCGTTACGCTTTTTTAGGTGAATTTGAATGAACGCCGAACGAGCTATTGATTTTACTTTTACCAGGGGGCAAACTCTTATCTTTTTCTATTAAGAGCTCTCCCGCTTTTACGGTAACCGACACTGTATCTCCTTTCTTTACTCCGTTTGAAATAATGTAAGAAGCAACCTGATTCAAAATTTTACTCTGAATTAGACGGTTAATTGGCCGTGCTCCATAGTGGGGATTGTATCCCTCCTTGCCTAAATATGCCAAAGCTTCTTCAGAAATTTTAAGTCCTATTCCTTTGGCCTTAAGTCTTTCTCTGACAACTTGAATTCTAAGACTAACGATCTCCATTATTGCTTCTTTTGAAAGAACATCAAAAACAATTATTTCATCAAGACGATTTAAGAACTCCGGACGGAAACTATCTTTCAATGCTTCCAACACTTTTTCTTTCATATTGCCGTAATCTTGTTTTTCAGAATTATTTGAGAATCCAATTGATTCCATTTTCTCGACAAATTGTGAACCTAAATTTGAGGTTAAAATTATGATAGTGTTTTTAAAGTTCACTACTCTTCCTTTTCCATCTGTTAATCTTCCTTCGTCAACTACTTGAAGCAGCATATTAAATACTTCCGGATGTGCCTTTTCGATTTCATCAAAAAGTACTACTGAATATGGTCGGTGTCGGACAGCCTCAGTCAATTGACCAGCTTCTTCGTAGCCAACATAGCCAGGAGGTGAACCAATCAATTTTGAGACAGAATGCTTTTCCATATATTCCGACATATCAACCCGAATTAAAGCTCGGTCGTCATTAAACATAAACTGGGCAAGGGCTTTCGTAAGTTCAGTTTTACCAACTCCGGAAGGACCCAAAAAAATAAAGGAACCGATTGGTCGATTAGGGTCTGAAATCCCCGCTCGGGAACGTCTAATCACGTCTGCCACCCTTCCAATCGCCAGATTTTGACCCACCACTCTTTTATTTAATCCGACTTCCATTTTTTCAAGTTTTGCTCTCTCTTCTTCCAGCATTTTCGAAAGTGGAATACCTGTCCAGCGTGCCACCACTTCCGCAATATCTTCGGCCGTAATTTCTTCTTTCAATATCCTTCTCGATTTCTGTAATTTTTTTAAACGCGTTAATTTTAGATCGAGTTCTTTTTTCAAAGTCGGAATTTTTCCGTAACGAATCTCCGCTGCCTTAGAAAGATCAGCGTGCATTTCAGCATTTTCAGCATCGATTCGAAATGTTTCAAGTTCTTTTTTTATAGCACGAATTTCTATAACGATTCCTTTTTCGTTTTGCCACTTTAGTTCTAGCTCTTTTGTTTGTTCTTGTAAGTTTCCTATCTCTTTGTCGATATCTTTAATTCTCGTTTTTATTTTTTTTCCTCCTTCGTTTTCTACTTCTTTTTTCAATGCTTCTTTTTCTATTTCCAAACGCATAATTTTTCGGTGCGCATCTTCCAAAATTGGAGGTTTGTTTTCCAACATTATCTTGAGCGATGAAGAAGCTTCGTCAATTAAATCAACCGCCTTGTCGGGCAAAAATCTGTTTGTGATATAACGAGTGGATAAATTTACCGCAGAAACTATTGCATCATCAGTAATTCTGACTCCATGGAAAAGTTCATATTTTTCTTTTAATCCCCGCAAAATTGTAATTGCGTCTTCTGTCGAAGGTTCATCAATATAAACTGGTTGGAATCTTCGAGCCAGGGCTGGATCTTTTTCAATATATTTTTGGTACTCTTTTAAAGTAGTTGCTCCGATCGCTCGAAGTTCTCCTCGAGAAAGAGCCGGCTTCAACATATTGGAAGCATCCATTGTCCCTTCTCCTCCACCGGCTCCGACAATAGTATGAATCTCATCAATAAACATAATTACTTTGCTATCGGCTTTTTCTATTTCTTTCATTATTCCTTTTAGTCTTTCTTCAAACTCTCCCCGGTATTTCGTACCCGCAATCAACATTCCAAGGTCAAGTGAAACAAGCTCTTTGTCCTTCAGAGATTCTGGTATATTATTTTTGGCAATGCGTTGAGCTAATCCTTCTACTACTGCAGTTTTCCCCGTTCCTGCCTCTCCAATTAAAATCGGATTATTTTTAGTGCGACGAGAAAGTATTTGCATTATTCTGGTGATTTCATTATCGCGACCAATCACTGGGTCAAGCTTGTCTTCTTTCGCAAGTTTTGTAAGATTCCTCGTATATTTCAAAATCAGTTTGAATTTTTTTGGCTCACTTATTTCATTTATATTTTGGCTACGTAATTCTTCTAAAACTTTTATCACTATATCTTTTGATATTCGGTGCCGAGCTAAAATTTCACTTGCCTCTCCCGGAACCTCTAAAACAGCTAAGAATAAGTGCTCAGTCGAAACAAATTCATCTTTCAAGTATTCAGCCAATTTGACAGAGTGCTCAATTGCTTGAGCAAAATCAGCATTCAAATAAATCTGGTATGACGGAGAAATGGTACTACGAGATTCTGGAGTTTCAATAGCTTCTAAAACGGAATCTGTCAAAAGCACAGTGTCCACTTCGAGTTTATCTAAAATAGAATTAACCATACTTTCATCTTGTAAAAGTAGCGCCGATAATAAATGCTGTGCCGAAACGTGATTTTGCCCACGCTCAATGGCAAGCTCATGGGCTTTTTTAATGGCATCCTTTGCTTTGGTTGTAAATTTATTTAATGGTGGCATATGAATTAAATACTGAATTTATAAATTATAATCAAGATTTCTGGGCAAAATTATTTATCCGAGAATTACACTTTCGGAGACGCCTCGGATACTTTAAATACATCGGAAATTGAAACAAAAGAAGTATTTTCACCAGATAAAGCAACCCCAAGAGCATTTCCATCTAAATCAAGTATTAGTCCCCCAGCGTTTGATTTTGCAACACTTATTTTCAAATCATCTGAACCATCATAAATGAATGAAGCTATTGAACTGCCAAACAAGATTATTTTTTGTCCGGCCTTCATTTTACTCAAATCTCCTGCCACGGGTTTGGTATAAGCTAATTTGTTTTTTGAATCAAGTGAATCCTCTACCTTTAAAAGAGAGAATCCGAGTTTGTCGACTAAGAGAAAAGTTGCTTTAAATTTTCCACTACCATTTTTAACATAATAATTCCCGCTACCAGGCGCAAGGCTTGCATCAACAGCTATAATTCCTGAACTGGAAACCGCGACCCCTCGTCCCGCAGAAACTTCACCATATGATCCGTTTTGATCCAGCCCATCTTTAGTCACACTAAACACTGCTGACTCATTTTTGGCAATGGCGTCTACTACTAAATCTTCCTCTTTTACTACAACTGTCTGGACAGTATTCTTTCCTTCCCCAGGAACTATTTTTTCAACTGTTTGTCTCACGATTCTATTTATCGGCATTGTTACTGAAGCTGGAGCCTGTTGCAATAAGGTAACCGTAACAATTCCTGTGGCAATAGAGGTTATAAAACTTATTAAAATAGCCAATAATATTAATTGTGATTGGTTTAAATCTTTCATGTCCATGCCTCTATTATATCACTTTATTTATTTAGTCAAAATTTCTTTCTTACTCTTTCTTCATCTTATCTCGAACTATTTTTTCAATTCTATAAGGATCCCGAACATTTTTGAAATCTACTATCACTTTTTCTACACTAGCCGTGTCAAAATCTATATGTCCTATACCAAATATCTTTTGCAAAAAACTCTGGCTTATTTCAACATCTTGAATTTTTTCATATTCAACAAATTTACGGGAGGTAGAAAACATTTTATATTCTTTTGCAACACCATTATCCAACACATAAAAAGTCTCTGCCCGCCGAGAAATTTCTGTCAATAAAAAAGTAATCACTCCGACCAGAATCGCGATGGCTCCTAAAACGAATAATGAAAAAACAAAAGATGCGAGTCCGGAAATCACCAAAATTGAACCCATCAGATAACTGCCAAAAAAACTTAAGAAGTGCGGGTGCAATTCCATAATTGGTTTTTCATAGATGTTCTCCATAAATTAATTATACCACTTTTTTAATTTAGCTAAAATTAGGTCCAATGATTTGAGAGTATCGTCAATGTCCGCTTTGGTAGTTTTTCGTCCAAGTGAAAAACGCAAAGAACCTTCATTTTTTTTGCAAATAGTCTTATTCCCGCAAGTAATAGCCCGAATTACATAAGAACTCGTTTTCTCACCGGATTTACAGGCGCTCTTCTCCGATATGTATATTCCACGGGCCGAAAGCTCAAGAACTAGCAAATCACTTGGAATTTTAGGAACGGTTATATTCACGTTGTTCGGCAAGCGATTCATAAAATCTCCATTTAAAATTATTTTATACTCGGCAAATATTTTGGAATTAAATAATTCTTTAATAAAATAATTTCTCAGCATTAATAATCGTTCTGATTCTTTTTCTTTCACTTTTTCAGTAATTTCCAGTGCTTTTGCCACTCCAATTATCAAAGGCAAATTTTCTGTACCGGGCCTTACCCCTATTTCTTGACCCCCCCCAAATAAAATTTTACTTATTGGGGTTTTTCTTTTTACATATAATATCCCCACTCCTTTGGGACCATAAATTTTGCCACCATTGAAGGACATTAAATCTATCCCTAACCTTTCAACCCCAATTGGCAAATAATTAACAGCTTGGGTGGCATCAGTATGAAACAATGGAAAGGTTTTGTTTTTAAAAGTCTTTTGAAAGAGTCTAATTTCTTTGGCAATTTCGCGAATTGGCTGTATTGTCCCAATTTCATTATTGGCATACATAACTGACACTAAAACTGTATTTGATTTCAGTGCCTTTTTTATTTTTTTTGAATCCACAATTCCATTCTTTTCAACCGGAACAAAGGTTACTTCAGCCAATTTGTTTATTTCCAAATATTTATATACTTCCAATACAGAAGAATGCTCAATGTTTGTTGTCACTATGTGTGGAATCTGTTGAAAATTTTTAAAATAATTTTCAAGAACCCCCTTGATAGCCAGGTTATTTGATTCCGTAGCCCCCGAGGTAAAAATAATTTCATCGGGGTGTGCTACGATAATTTTCGCAATCTCTCCCCTCACTTTTTCTAATTTATTTTTAACATTCATCCCAAGCGTATGAATTGAGCCCGGATTAGCAAAATTCTCCACTAACGATTTGTTTATTTCTTCAATTACAGACACATCAATCGGGGTAGCAGAAGCATAATCTAGATATATATTCTTTGATTTTTCCATAAAAATAGTATATATTAAATATCTATGAATATAAAGCTTCAAATCGCTTTTTTTGTCGTTATACTTGTTATTCTCCTCATAAACGCAATTTGGGCAGTAAAAACCGAAAAAAGGCTTAAAAGGTTTTTTATCGGGAAAAAAGCAAAAGATTTGGAAGACACTTTGATTTCACTTGAAACCGACATCGCCAGATTGAGCAAAGCAAAAAATGAAACAGAAAAAGAGCTCGCTTCAATAAATCTTAAACTAAAAAAAAGCATCCGAGGGCTAGAAACTTTGCGCTTCAATCCCTTCCCGGACCAAGGGAGCAATCAGAGCTTTGCTATCGGCATGTTAAATGAAGAAGGTGATGGAGTAGTGCTTTCGAGTTTATATTCAAGAGAACGAATGAGTATTTTTGCCAAACCGGTTAAAGGAGGAAAGTCGGAATATGAATTATCGGAAGAGGAAAAGCAGGCTTTGAAAAAAGCACAAGTTTAATTATGGAAAAAACAATTACAAAAGAAAATACAGTTGAACGACCACCAGTAATAGTGGTGATGGGACATGTTGACCACGGAAAATCGACCTTGCTGGATTTTATTCGAAAAAGCAACACTGTTGCAGGTGAAGCCGGCGGGATTACTCAGCACATCTCCGCTTATGAAGTCGTCCAGAAGGATGAAAATGGGAAAGATAGGAAAATTACTTTTTTGGATACTCCCGGACATGAAGCTTTTTCAAAAATGCGTGAACGTGGGGCGCAAATTGCCGACATTGCAGTTTTGATTGTTTCCGCGGAAGACGGTGTAAAGCCCCAGACGGTTGAAGCCTGGAAAACAATTGTCGAAAACAAAATTCCCTATATCGTTGCAATAAATAAAATCGACCGACCAGGAGCAAATATTGAAAAGACAAAAATGGAACTGGCTGAGAATGAAATATACCTCGAAAACTATGGAGGAAAAATACCTTTTGCCGAAATTTCCGCCAAAACAGGAGAAGGAATTGATAATCTCCTGTTGCTTCTTTTGATATTAGCTGATTTGGAAAACCTTAATGGAAATCCAGACAAAGAAGCCTCGGGTTTCGTCATTGAAGCAAATTTAGATTCAAAACGTGGAATTCAAGCAACCTTATTAATAAAAAATGGAAGTCTAAAAAGTGGGATGACAGTGGTCGTAGAAGGATCTATTTGCTCAACCAGAATAATTGAAAATTTCTTGGGAAAAAATATTAAAGAAGCGACTTTCTCGTCTCCCGTCCGATTAATCGGTTTTGATAAAATGCCTCAAATTGGTTCTCCATTTGTTTCTTTCAAAAATAAAAAAGAAGCAGAGCAATATTCGGAAAATTCCAAAAATACTGTTTTTGAAAAATCAACCGGAACTGACAATTCAAATAAAAAAATAATTCCGATTGTTCTGAAGGCCGACGTTTCTGGTTCGCTTGAAGCAATTGAAAAAGAAATTGGAAAAATAAAAAGCGAAAATACCGAATTTAGAATAATTCAAAAAGGAGCAGGGACGATTCTTGAATCGGATGTAAAAGCAGTGGCTTCGGCAGAAAATGCACTTATTATAGGGTTTAATGTAAAAGCAGACCGGAGCGCGAGAGAACTTGCCGAAAAACGTGGTATTTCTATTTCATATTTTGACATTATTTATAAGCTTTCCGAATGGCTAGCTATTGAGATGGACAATCGTCGACTTAGGGTGGAAACAACCGAGATAACAGGTAAAGCTAAAATCTTAAAGGCTTTTAGTAGAACAAAAGAAAGACAAATCCTTGGAGGAAAAGTTTCCGAGGGGAAAATTGTCTTAAATGGAGTGGTAAAAATTTTAAGGCGAGATTTTGAAATTGGAAATGGACGAATTGTCAATTTAGAAAAAAACAAAGCAAAAACAGCTTTTGTTGAAGAAGGCTCTGAATTCGGGATGATGATCGAGTCAAAAATCGAAATCGTAGCTGGAGATATTATAGAATCATTTACTTTGGTGCAAAAATAATGGAACAAAACAACCGAACCGAAAAGGTATCAAATTTAATTAAAGAGCTTTCTGCTCAGTTTTTGGGCCGGGAAAATAATCGGACCTCACTCATAACTGTTATTTCTTGTAACACCTCCCCCGACCTAAAACGTTCAACTGTCTTTATTACTGTTTTACCAGACGAAAAAGAACATACCGCTCTTCTTTTTGCTAAAAGAAAAAGAAAAGAACTACGCGAATTTTTGAAGAAAAATATGAATATGAAAAATGTTCCTTTTATTGAAATTGAAATTGATCGAGGAGAAAAGAATCGACAGAAAATTGACGAACTGTTGCGAAACGGTTAAGATTAAAAAGGTTTTTTGAAGCTTGGGAGTTAAGTAAGATAAATTTGAAATTTTTCAGGCCTGGTAGCCAAGTGGTAAGGCATTCCTCTGCAAAAGGAATATACGCCGGTTCAATTCCGGCCCAGGCCTCCCGTCCAAATCAAGAATGCCCGGATGGCGGAATTGGTATACGCGCACGACTTAAAATCGTGTCTCGCAAGGGATGTGGGTTCGACTCCCACTCCGGGCACACAACTTAATAAGATTTGTTTTCATTTTCATGTTAAAGTTAATTATCCGCCCTTAGCTCAGCTGGTAGAGCAGATCCCTCTTAAGGATAAGGTCGAAGGTTCGATCCCTTCAGGGCGGACAAATGTTTAATTAAAACATTTATATAAAATTATGTTTGCTGGAGTGGCGGAATTGGTATACGCGCTAGTCTTAGGAACTAGTGCCGCAAGGCTTGAGGGTTCGAGTCCCTCCTCCAGCACAAAAAAGGCAGATTTAACTGCTTTTTTAAATACCCATTTTTAACTTGACTTTTAAATCAGTATATGCTATACTATAGGTATGAATATTAAAAATATGAAAAATTTAATAGCTCCAAAATTTATTACTTTCTCTGTTATAGCTTTGAGTTTATTGGCTATTCCAGCTACCCAAATTAAAGCAAATTACCAAGTAGGTTGGCAAGGTGATACCTACGTCGGGTACCAAGCATATACTCCGCCGGTTAATAATATCAATAATTACGTCGTCAACCCAGTCCCGGTAGTTACTTACGTCAGCCCAAATTCCGTTCCTAGAAATTCTTACCAAACAATAACTGTTTCAGGATATAATTTTATCCAAGGATCAGTTATTAGAATTAACGGTACAGATTTAATGACTACCTATCTTAATTCCGGAACTCTAACTACCGAGCTCAACCCTACTGCCTTGCAATATTCCTCTCACTATTCGGTAGCTGTTTTTAATCCAAGCCCAGCCGGGGGAATATCAAATCAAGTAACGTTCACCATCAAAGACAATTACAACAACGGTTATGCCAATAATACACAAACAACCAATAATGGAACCAACAACACTCAAGCCTCTAACCAAAATAATTCTTCCAATTCAACAAACACACAAGATGCCACTACCGCGACAACAAAAGACTTAGCGGCAAGTGCAATTTTTGGAAGCAACGCTTTTATGCCTTCGAGCTTACTACAATGGATTTTCTTCTTCATCTTGATTCTTTTGGGAGTAATCCTTTGGAGGAGACTCTATGTAAGTGAAGAGGAAAAAAGAATGCCCTTAAAACATGCTTAACAACAAATAAAATAAAAAAGCGACCTACACTCTGGTCGCTTTTTTATTTTAACGTTTTCTTTTTTACTGAGTATACGAAGATGGCGGATTGTAATCATCAAGTTGTACTTTTCCATTCTCAGGATCGACACCTTTGATGTTTAAAGTATTTAGAACAATGTGCATCAAAGTAAATACTGCCATCATTATTCCTATTCCAACAATTCCCCAAATCATATGACTTTTGCCGGCAGTTTTTTTTTCTTCATTCTGTGCATTTGAAATAAATTCAACTATTCCATAAAGGAAATACACAACCGCTAAAGCAAACAGTAACAAAATCAGAGGATTGATAATAAATGTATCAACCTTATCCATGAACTCCCCTACTGATTCACCACTTGCATATGCTATGTTTGTAAAAAGAAAGTTCATAAATTATCTTTAACAGCCTGGAGTTCCTGGAACACAAGGAGTTACAATCCCTCCAGTTGAGTTATTCAATTGAAAAGTACTAGTAACAATCTTTACCAATCCCCACATCCCAACGATTACAACAAGACCAATGATTCCGTAAATAATCTTATCTCGTCCTTTCTTTTTTGCTTCTTCGTCTGCTCCAATCATATAGGTGATGACTCCCCATACGAAGTAAACAACACCCAAAACAATCAAAATTGGAATTATCGTATTTAAAATTTCTCCAATTTTACAAATAACCGCTTGGATCCCGGTTTGGTAGGTACAAAGTCCGGCATTTTGGGCTAGTGCCAAAAATGGTACTAAAGACAACACACTCGACAAAACAATTAATCTCTTTTTCATAATATTTTACTTTCCTTCCGCTTAATGCGGATCAGCTCGTGGCTGAAATAATAATAATGCGACCTTACTAATAATATTCTCCTTTCTTAGGCTAACCTAATTATAACAGATAACCAATTAATAAAAAACTAATTACTTTTTACCTGAGGGACATACTGGGTACCATTCCCGATGTTAAAAGTAGTTCCAAAAATGTTTACTAACCCCCACATCCCTGCCATTACGGCAAGTGCAACAATTCCCCAAATCATAAAATCCCTTCCTTTGGTTCGTTTTTCTTCCGAATCAGCGTTTATAACATATTGAACTACTCCCCAAACAAACAAGAGTGTAGCCAGGGTAAAGAGAAGTGGTACAATAGATTTACTGATGGTACAAGTTACATAATTTATCAAATCTCCTAACAACGGTTCTGAAAGAGATTTGTAGTTGGTAGCGCAAATATTTGAAACTTGAGTATAATTATTGCTGGTTTGAGAAAAAGTTGTTCCGGGAGTAATTTGAGCGAGTTCCGCTGTACTTATACCAAAAGTATTAATAATCAAAGTTACTATTCCCCACATAGAAATAATAACTACGATCCCAATCAAGCCATAGATTATTTTATCTCGTCCTTTCTTTTTCGCTTCTTCTTCGTCTTTAATCACATATTGCACTACTCCCCAAACAAAATAAACGACTCCAAGGAGTAATAAAAATGGAATAATATAGTTTAATATTTCTCCAACTCGGCAAATTAAGTCTTTAATGTTCGTAACAGCATCGCGACAAACTATTTGCCCAGTAGGGGCTGCTGCAAAGGACGATACTGGAGAAAATAACAGAATGGCTAAAACAAAAATCATTAAACTAATCTTCACAAACTTTTTATTTTTCATAAAATATATTTATAATTTTAATACCGTATTAGAAATAAGCTGAGCGATTGCCCATGACCCAAGGAGTATCGCTGCCCCGACTAATGTATAAATTAAAGAATCCTTAGCTGTATTTATCTTTTCGGTATTGCCTCGGGCTGAGACAAACAAAAAACCACAGTAGACTAATGCTAAAGCTATAATCGGAATGCCTATTCTTATTACTCCCTCTAAAATTGTTTTAATGAATTCATTTACTGTTGCCGGGCCAATTGGATTATCGATAGTAGGCGTTGATGTCGCTGCGAGAACAGCAATTGGACCCAACAATACAAAAAATGCAAGGAACATGGTTAATAAATCTAGCTTGCGATTATGTTTCATAATGATAATTATACCTTACTTTATAAGCCAAACCAAGTACTCCAAGTCGACTGATATCCTAATATTGTTAATAAAGTATGTACAATAAGCCAAGCAGCCGCCGCAAAAATAAGTCCCAAGGCCACGTTCGTAAAAATTTCTTTTGCCTTAGTTCTTTTGGAAGACTCGCCACCGGAAGTGACCAACTCAAAACCGGCATAAGCAAACATAATAGCGGCAATCGGAACTGCTAAAGCAAAAAGAATAAAATTTATGACTTTTTTTACCAATACAAATAAGTCATTGAAGCCACAACCGGCAGTCGGGCAAGGGGCCGTTAATCCGTTCCCGGAGGTAGAAAGATCTGGTGGAGTATCTTCCGCAAAGGACATAGCTGGCATAGCTATAAAACTGAAAAGAAAAATAATTAATAATACGCTAAATTTTTTTTTCATTTATTTTTTTATTAATAATAAATCAAGTTTGGCACTTGAATCCTTTATCGCTTCACTGGGAGTCATGTTGTTTGAAAGAACCCCTTCCACCATATTTCTAAAAATGTCATTGGTATCACTTTCCAACGGGTCAATCCAACTTCGGGCATATAAAGCAGAAGAATAAAATACCGGGTAAAAATCGTCTGTTTGCTTTTGGGAAAGAAGGTCCCTTCTGGCTGGCACAAGAGAGGCCGCTTTAATATAATTTTTCGCAAAGTCAGTCGTTGCCATCAAGCTCGCTGCAAGAAAGGCAGTGTTAAAATTCTTTGAAAAAGAAGAAATCGCAATACCGGTCACTTCAGCTTCGGTAGTCTTATAATTCGAATTCTTTACTTGGGGCATTGGAGCAACCGCAAAATTTTCGTTCGGATTCTTTTGAACTAAAGACGGGAGTTCGCTAGAATATCCAAAATAGAAAGCTAAGTTTTCAGAACTAAAAGCATCTTGAGAATTTTGAAGTGAACGATTCCAAGTATAAAAACTGTTTAATGGATCAGAAAAATTTGTATAAAATTTTAGGACCGAACTTAAGTCTGACTTTGTATTATCATCCAAAGTAGAAGAGAAGATACCATTTTTCTCGGCAATTACTGGGTTTCCAACTTGCATAAAAAGAGTGGCTAAAATACTTTTTGCGTTTAAAACATTTGCAAACTGTCCCATCGCAACAGCACTTGTCTTGATTTTATTTCCGGCATCAAGCTTGGTAAGGGTTGGAACCAATGTATCGAAATCGGACCAAGTTTGGGGCGGATAGATAATATTATTGGTATCCAAAATACTACGATTGTAATACATAACCAGTGGATCTATTGTAATCGGAAAAGCTAATACTCCTTTTGAAGTAAGAAACACTTCGCCTGCCCCGGCAAAATTGTTTTTGAACGAAGCAAGCGGATAACTTTGGTACGGAATGGTGTAAATCTTATTACTGTATTTATAAGCTAAATTATTTGAAATTAAAAACATATCCGGGCCTGTGCCAGACGCTAATGCTTCAAGCAAATCACTATCGAAGGTTTCCGGATCTTTCTCTATATATTTTACGAGAAAAGTCGGATTCGCCTTATTAAAATTTTCTAATGCTTGTGCCAGGTTGACTGTTTTTTCGGTCCCCCATAAAGTAACCGTTCCAAGTAACCCTTCAGAGTTTTTTTGGCTACCGAGGGGAATCAATCCCGAAAAAACCAAAATGCCAAAAATAGCAGCCACCATAAAAACTACTATTAAAATCAACTTAAAATTTCCTTTCATATTTTTTATTTATTAATATCATACCATAATGATGGCTTCCGGTATCTATCTCTCTTTCAAGTGAGAAACCTATTTTTTCAAACATTCCAACCACTTTTTCTTTTGAAAACATTTTTTCTTGTTTGGGACCAACCAAAGAAGGCCCATCCACCCACTCAATAAAAAATATCTTACCAGTTGGTTTTATTATCCTCTTTATTTCAGCGATTAAACCATCGTGGTCAGAAATCTGAGAAAAAATGTTGGAACAAATAACGGCATCAACAATACCGTTTTTTAATTTTGTACCTCCTAATTTTTCAATATCTCCCCAAAAACACTCGATATTATTTAATCGAAGTTCTTTTGCCTTATTTTTGATTGTAGTTACGTAATCCTTTATAACTTCAACCGCGTATACTTTTCCTTTTGGCAACATTCTAGCGGCCGCGACAGAATAAAAACCGGTGCCCGCCCCCAAATCTGCCACAATCATATCTTCCCGAAGTCCGAATTGTTTTAAATTTTTTATTGGATCAGCAAACATAATTTAATTATAACATTTTGTGCACAGTTGTTATACGCAAGTTAAGGAAGCAATACCATCGCCGGCACGAAGTCGCATAATAGTAACGCCTTGAGTTTGTCGGCCAAGCGACGGAATATCTTTTAAAGCAGTTCGGATGACTTGTCCTTTCTTTGACATTGCAATTAATTCTTCTTCTTCACCGGTTAAGACTTTTGCCACAATTAACTTTCCTGTTTTTGGAGTCACCTTCGCAGTTTTAATTCCAGAACCACCTCTCTTTTGAACTTTGTATTCTTTTAAAGCTGTCTTTTTGCCAAAACCGTTTGCGCTCATCGTCAGGAAAAATCCGTCTTTTTTTTCTTTTTTAATTACGTCAACAGCAATAACTTCATCCGTCTTTCCAAGCTTTACTCCGCGCACACCTCCAGCGGTACGGCCCATTTCCCGAATATCACTTTCTTTAAAGCGGATTGACTGTCCCCCGTTTGTGGCGACCATTACTTCATCTCCCTTGTCAGTGAGTAAAGCTTGCACTAATTCGTCACCCTTATCCAGACGAATCGAAATAATGCCACTTCGGCGAACATCAGTGAAGCTCTCACCTGACATTTTCTTTGCGGTGCCATTTTTTGTTACAAGCATCAAAGAAATCGGAGTTTTTTTCATTTCTTTCGACATCGGCAAAATGGAAGTAACTTTTTCTTCACTAGCGAGTGAAAGGAAATTCATAATTGATTTTCCTTTTGTTGCTCTGCGTCCTTCCGGAATGTCATACATTTTTATTTGATAAGCTTTTCCCAAATTTGTAAAGAACAGCAAATCGCTGTGGGTTGAACCAGAAACAAGTTTCGTAACAAAATCTTCTTCTTTTGTTTCAAGGTCTACTACTCCGACTCCGCCTCTTTTTTGAGCACGATACTCACTCGGATCAGTTCGTTTTACATATCCACCAGCAGTGAAAACAAGCATCGTTTCCTCATCGGGAATCAAATCTTCATCATTGATTTCTTTTACTCCTCCTTTCACTATTTTTGTTCGACGTTCATCGCAATATTTTTCACGAATTTCTTTTAATTCCTCCGAAACAACCTTAAGCATTTTTTTTGGATTAGCCAAAAGCTCCTTTATTTCTTTGATGAATTTCTGCCTTTCCGCCAATTCGTCTTCTACTGCTTTTCTTTCGAGCCCGGCAAGTTTTTGCAACTTCATTTCAAGAATTGCCGTGGCCTGTAAATCCGAAAATTTAAATTCTTTCATCAAATTTACTTTCGCGATTCCGGCATCTTTTGAACTCCTGATTATCGAAATAACCCGATCAATCTTATCCAAAGCTTTCTTGAGACCAAGTAAAATATGTTCCCGCTCTTCCGCTTTTCGAAGATCATATTGAGATCTTCTTTTTACCACTTCTCTTCTGTGAGTGATAAATTCTGAAAGAATTGATTTCAAGGAAAGAGTTTGAGGAACTCCATCCACCAAAGCTACCATGTTGAAATTAAAATTCGATTCAAGTTGAGTATTTTTATAAATATAGTTTAAAACTTTTTCCGGATGAGAACCGTTTTTTAAATCAATCACGATTCTGATATCTTTTGTCGATTCATCTCGCAAACCTTTTATTCCATCCAGCTTTTTTTCTTGTACTAATTCTGCAATCGACATTATCAAATTTGATTTATTGACCCGAAATGGGATTGAAGTAATGACAATCTGAAAACTCCCTCCTTTTGTTTCGATAATCTCGGCTTCTCCTCGACAAACCACTCCCCCTCGTCCCGAGGAATAAGCGTGAATCATATCTTTAGAACCATAGGCAATTCCTCCCATTGGAAAGTCAGGACCTTTTACAAATTGCATCAAGTCTTCGGTCGTAGCCTCTTCATTGTCGATCAAATGTACTGTGGCATCCACCACTTCCGCTAAATTATGCGGAGGAATGTTTGTTGCCATCCCGACTGCAATTCCTAAAGTTCCGTTCAATAGAAGAGCTGGAACAGAAGCGGGAAGAACAATTGGCTCTTTCCTTGTTTGATCATAATTTGGTCGAAAATCAACCGTTTCTTTTTCCAAATCTTTTAGTAGCTCGTTTGAAATCTTTGCCATCTTTGCTTCGGTATAGCGCATCGCCGCGGCGCTGTCTCCGTCAATCGAACCAAAGTTTCCTTGGCCTAAAATGAATGGGTAACGATAAGAAAATTCTTGTGCCATCCCCACCATTGTTTCGTAAACTGCCACATCTCCGTGAGGATGATATCTTCCAAGCACATCTCCCACTACCGCCGCCGATTTTCGAAATCGAGCACTTGAAGTGAGCCCCATTTCATTCATCGCAAATAATATTCTACGATGAACCGGCTTCAGTCCGTCTCGAACATCCGGCAGAGCACGCGAAGTAATAACCGACATTGCATATGCCAAATATGATTCTTTCATTTCTCCCACAATATCTACTGGGAGAATTCCATCTTTTCGTGGCGCCTCCGGCGCACTTTCATAAGTTGATTTTTTTGCCATATTACTGGTTAGAACTTGAAGGAGTCTTTCCGTTTATACCATTAAAACTTCCGACCACATCTTTTTGTAAAGCAGAAAAAGGTTTCAAATCCTGTTTTATTTTTGTTTTTGTGTCTGGATTAGTAATAGTTCTACCCAAGGAAAATGTCCAAAGAAGTACCATAATTATTCCAGCAATTACTATCGTGATATGTAAAATATGTCTTCTGTCTTCTTCCGACTTACTTCTTATATTTCTTATATGATGGATTACTTTTTTCATAAAATTAGAACTAATTTGCTTGTAAAACCACGACCTCTCCTTCTTTCCCTTCAAGGTCTTTTCTTTTTAAAGTAAGTTTATCCACCACCTCAGCTTTTTCTTCTCCAATTTCTTTCAAAAAAGCTTTGAGCGATGCTGAATCATAATCCATCGGGATGATAAGTTTTGGTTCTAGCGAGGAAGCCAATTTTGCGGCTTGCTTTGCTTCCAGGGTTCCTTTACCACTGACCGGAACAAATAAAATGTCCGGCTCTTCAATTGCTTCCCGTGCTTCTTTACTTATCTCTGGATCATTCAAGGCTCCAAGAAAAACTATATCAATATTGTCCACCGTCAAAAGATAAATGGTATTGATGTATTTTTTCCCGCCAATTTCTCCCTTAGACATTGCTCCTTTCACAAATATTTCTTTTACTTCGTAGTCTCCAGGACCGGAAATAATAAACGGAACTCTATCTCCGTGAGAAATTTGATCTATTCCGTTGTAGTCATAATGGTTAGTGGTAACAAGTCCAATATCGGCGCCAAACTTGGCTGAAATGCCAGTTTTTGAATTTTTACTAACAGGATTAAAAGCAATCGCCATTTCCCCTTGAGTTATCTTGAAAAATTGTTTTCCGAAATATGTGATTATCATTCTCTTTATTATACCAAAAATAAAAGAAAAACAAAAGAAAAAATATCTTTATTTGGTAAAAACTGAACTTTTTTAACTTGCAATACTAGTCAATGTGTGTTACTTTAAATTCAAATGAGCATTTTGAAAAAACTTTATTGGTCTTCTAATTGTTGGTCTGCCTTAGCTTCTATTGGAATTTAAGGCGGATTAGCAATTCAGTTGGTCCTCTAAAAAATTTATACTATGAAAGAAGAGATTTTTAACCTTGAGCCGAAGCAGATTTGGCAGAACTTTTACAGTCTGACGCAGGTTCCGCGTCCGTCGAAAAATGAAAATAAAATTCAACAGTTTATTGTCGATTTCGGCTATAAACTTGGGCTGGTAACCATCGTGGATGAAGTAGGAAATATTATCATCCGCAAACCTGCCACTGCTGGTATGGAAAACCGCAAGGGCGTCGTACTCCAGGGGCATCTTGATATGGTTCCTCAGAAAAACAGCGATAAAGTTCATGATTTTGATACCGACCCTATCGAAGCTTATATTGACGGTAAATGGGTAACAGCAAACGGAACTACGCTTGGCGCCGACAACGGAATCGGGATTGCAGTAATTATAACAGTGCTCGAAAGTAGATACCTGATCCACGGACCTATCGAAGCATTATTCACCTGCGATGAAGAAACCGGTATGACTGGAGCATCTGGTTTAAAACCGGGTCTCCTGAATAGTGAAATCTTGCTAAATCTTGATTCGGAAGACGAAGGCGAACTCTATGTTGGTTGTGCCGGCGGCACAAATGCAAACGCCAGCTTTTCATATAAAGAAACCCCGGTCCCAGCTGGTCAGAAAGCGTTTAAACTGGCTATCACCGGGCTTAAAGGCGGGCATTCTGGACTTGAAATTATTCTTGGACGAGGCAATTCAAACAAACTGATGAATCGCTTTCTGAAATACTCCGCAATGGAACATAACCTCCGTCTCTCCTGGATTGACGGCGGAAGCCTCAGAAATGCAATTCCACGGGAATCATTTGCAATCGTTACAATTCCTGCTTCAGAAGAAGAACGTTTTGCAAAAAGCCTTTCCAAATATTATCAGACCTTTCTCCACGAATTGTCAGGCGTAGAGACTGATCTGAAATTCATCTGTGAGCCAGTTGCGCTGCCTGCTTCATTAATTGATGAAGACACCCAGAAAAGGCTCTTCAATGCGATTTATGCCTGTCCAAATGGTGTAATCCGTATGAGCGATGCAATGCCGGGCCTCGTAGAAACTTCCACTAATTTATCGAGCGTTAAATCCGGAAACGGTGAAATAAAGATCCAATGCCTGTTGCGCAGTTCAGTGGATTCATCAAAGGAAGAACTCGAAGAAATGGTTCGTGCCGTATTTGAACTTGCCGGCGCTGAAATTGACCTGGATGGGACTTATCCAGGCTGGAAACCAAATATGGATTCTCCAATCCTAAAAACCATGCAGGACGTTTACCAGAAACTCTATGGAAAAATTCCTGAGATTAAAGCCATTCATGCCGGGCTGGAATGCGGTCTGCTTGGCGGAGTTTATCCGAACATGGATATGATTTCGTTTGGCCCGACCATACGCTACCCTCACTCCCCAGACGAAAAAGTACTCATCGCTTCAGTAGATAAATTCTGGATTTACTTGATAGCAACCCTGGAAGCAATTCCAGAAAAAAAACTAAGACCTTAAAAAAAGGCACAGCCGTTCAAATTATTTGGAGCGGCTTTTTTATTTATATTACCCTTGCAATTTTCAAAAGTTGTAGTAATATAGAAAACAAGTGAATATATATTATTACGGGATTTTAGGTTAACACTTCACCTCTCTTGGTGGAACGCCTAAGCCATAAATCCACCGTATTTGGTGGAATTTTAGTTTTAGTTCACTTGGTAATATTATGAGAACAAAAAAAGTAGCAGAAGTAATGGAAGAAGAAAAAGAGAATCTGGTTTTAAAATCTATTGTGGACCGAAGTGCAACAAGGCCTGCTTTTGAATCCTTAGTAGAAGGGCCAGTTATTTTAATTAAAAAATCATCTGTTTTCGTTGACTTGGCTCCGTTTGGAACAGGGATAATCTACGGGAAAGAATTCATCAACGCAAAAGACATCATTAAAAAAATCGCGCTCGGCGACATAATCAAAGCAAAAGTTATTGAAACAGAAAACGAAGATGGTTATACCGAACTATCTCTACGAGAAGCAAAACAAGCACTCATCTGGAGCGAAGCCGAAAAAGCAATCAAGGCAAAAACTGTGATGGACCTTGAAATCAAAGAAGCAAATAAAGGAGGCCTCATCTTGGACTGGCAAGGAATACAAGGATTTCTACCAGCTTCCCAGCTTAAGAGCGACCATTACCCAAGAGTGGAAGATTCTGATAAAGATAAAATCTTAAAAGAATTGAAAAAATTAGTTGGTCAAAAAATTTCTGTCATCATTATTTCCACTTTGCCAAAAGAAGGCAAATTAATTTTCTCAGAAAAAGACAATAATCCGGAAGAAAAGAAAGAAATCCTTTCTAAATACAACGTTGGAGACGAACTTCTTTGCACCATCGCAGGGATTGTTGACTTCGGGATGTTCTTGAAACTAGAAGACGGGCTGGAAGGATTAGTCCACATTTCTGAACTTGACTGGGGGCTAGTGGAAGATCCTCGAACAATGTTTAAAGTTGGAGAACAAATCAAAGCTAAAGTCATCGAAATAAAAGAAGGCAAAATCTCACTTTCAATTAAAGCCCTAAAAGAAAACCCATGGAAAGAATTTGAAGGCAAATTGAAAAAAGGAGATATTATTGAAGGAGTTGTTATTAAGTACAATAAGCACGGAGCTCTCGTTTCCATCAAAGAAGGAGTTGCTGGACTGGTTCATAATTCCACCTTCACTTCCGAATCAAAACTTCGTGAGAAATTAGAACTTGGTAAAAAATATAACTTCCAAATCACCCTCTTTGAACCAAAGAGTCACAAGATGACTTTGATTTATCTAGAATAATTCCAAATTCTACAAAAAAAAAGACGTAAGCAATATTGCTTCCGTCTTTTTTGCTAAATATTAAGTATTAGTCGTTTCAGTTTCCTTGGTAGGGAGAGTAAGTGCCATGTCTGTTTGACCAATATCATCCATTATCGCCATCACCTGTTCGGCATATCTTTTAACGATTTTAGGAGGATTATAGGTTCGGAGAATTTGTTCAGTCGTCTTATTATCATAGTGATCTGCCGTACTTTTCATGTTGCCACCTAAATGCTTAGCGATAGTTTCAATCGCTTGTTCATTGGACTTGAATCCAATCCTACAAGACCCCCAGCCAAAAGAATTAAAAGTAACACTTTTACAAGCGTGGATTCCTCCGGTAGATTCCCTAACAGCAATTGCAGCCAAAAGACGCCAGTCCAAACCGTTTTCTTCGGCTTCTTGAACCATTGTCTTTCCTGTTCCTTCTAATGGCATATTGTGCTCCCTAAAATAAGCATCAACTGCATCGGCTTTAAGCTTTAAGAGCTTGGCTTCCTGTTCATCTGCCTGGTTATAGGCAAGCAAACCAGAAGCTTCAATATTTTGTTTTTGTGATAATGCGGTTGTAGGAGTCAAAACAACATTTACACTGCCATTAGGGAGATTCCCTAGTGGTAACGATATTGTCATGACTGGTAGTAAAACAAAAGATTCTACAAACCGTATCAATTTTTTATTTTTCATACAGAACGGTTATGCTCCGTCAAACTCCATTTCCGAAATACTGCAACTTTAAGAAAAATGTCCATATCTAGCTAAGATGTGGACCTGTCTATATACTAGCATATTGGCAACAGAAAGTCAATAGTTAAACAACAATTTCTCCATCTGTCAAATAGAAAATAGCTTGAAAAATAAGAATATTTTTACTAGTTACCATTGACAAATAATTGTAAAATATGGTTAATTTTAACAAAGTGGATATCTCCTTGACGGGTCTTAGGAGAATTTTAGCATTTGGTCAGCCACTTTGTAGGCCTCCCCCGCTCCCATGGTCACAAAAATGTCGTCTTTTCCAAAAGTCAGCCCCTTCAAGTACTCTTCCGCCAGTTCAAAGTCGGTAAAAGCGATGGCTTTCTCCCCGTTTTCGCATATGGCTTCGGCTAATTTCCCGCTTGAGATACTTTCGTCCGGAGCCTCCCGAGCAAAATAGATCGGCAGGAGGATAATCTTGTCTATCCCTTTAAAACATTTGGCAAAATCTTTAAAAAGAGCTTTCGTTCTGCTATACAAATGAGGTTGAAAGACAATGGTAATCTTCTTTTGATCAGTGGGGTAAAATTCTCTTAAGGCTTCGATACTGGCCCGGACCTCGGTCGGGTGATGGGCATAATCGTCATAAACGATAGTTCCCGACTCGGTTACTCCCCTTTTTTCCAATCTACGCCAGGTCCCCTGAAACTCTTCCAGTGATTTCTTGGTAAGATTCTCGTCTAAACCAAGCATTCGGGCAATAGCTAAGGCTAAAGCAGCATTTTTTTTATTATGTTCCCCGGGAACCAAAAGCTTTGGGACTTTCCCCATATATTCTCCATAATCCAAAATCTTGTTCTGACTTTGGGCTAGAAACTGGTCAAAAGCCATTTTGATATCATCCAAATCTTTATAACAGTCCAGGTGGTCCGCTTCTATATTAGTAATGGCTCCTATGTAGGGATGAAGTTCGAGCATGTGTCTGTTATACTCATCCGCTTCCACTACCAAATACTGACTTTTTCCACTTCTAAAATTACTGCCAAACTTTTTGACAAAAGAGCCCACTATGACCGTCGGGTCTATCCCCGCGTCAATCAAAATATCCGCCACCATCGCCGTGGTCGTGGTCTTGCCATGAGTCCCTGAGATTGCTATCACTTTATAATCTTTCGCAAAAACACCAAGCGCTTCCGCATAACTTAAAACTGGCTTCCCGGTTTTCTTGGCCGCTTCCAAAATTTCAGGTCCACGATTAAGCCAAGCGTCCGAGTAAACATATAAATCTGAAAATGAAAACGAATTTCCCCTCTCCGAGGGCATAGATTCAAAAAATTCCTCACGACGAGTGACCATAATCCCAAATTCCCGAAGCAAATCTACTGTTTTCCCTTCCTCGTCGTTCACTCCACTAACTTCCATTCCCCGAGTTTTTGCCAGTTTCGCCAACGCCGAAATCCCAATCCCTCCGATTCCGATGAAATACACTTTTTTGATTTTCACTAAATCTAAATCCATAAATTTAGTATATCAAATTAATCAATTCTTAGCTTATTTTTACGTAAATCTTTTCGAATACTTAAATATTCCGGCACCGTTTGAGCTACCAAATTCCAAAAGCGGGTAGAGTGGTTAAATTCTTTTAAATGACACAGTTCGTGCACGACAATGTAATCAACTGCCTTAGATTCCAACAAAGCAATCTTATAATTGAAACTCAAATTCCCCCGCTTTGAACAACTTCCCCACCGGGTCTTTTGATTTCTTATCGTGATGCGATTCCACCTAAAATTGTAAAACTGGTTAAAATATTTAAGCCTTTCTTCCGCAATTTTTAATGCCACCTCTTTATATTTTTTATACTCTTCTTTTGCTCCAACTCTCGTGTCTTTATACTGAGCCATCTTCCTTATTTTCTCTATAATCCAATCCTCTTTTTCTCTCATAAATCTTTCAATCAATATTTGGGGGATTCTCTTGCTTCGCACTGTCACAATGCAAATGCCGCCAGGATGAATGGACATCTTCACCCCTTTGGTTCTTTTGTTTATTTTAAGAGTATATGGAATATTCTTTCCGTGTAAGGAAATAACTTTTTGCATAATAGATTAATCAAATTTAACTTCTTCCCCATCACCCACAAAAGTATATTTGCCATCTTCAACTAAAATGCCTTGACCGTCTCGTAATATCCTCAGTGGGTATTTAAGAGTTTTCATATTTTCTCTAACTTTGCTTTCCTGTTCGTCCTTATAGTGAACCTTGAAAACATAAGGCACATAGTTGAGAGCAGTAAAATCGGTAACTCCATAACGGATTTTCCCAGTAGTGTCCCAATTTGAAACCTCTATTGTCGGACACATAATGTATGAACCAGCACTCGTTCCAATATATATTTTTCCTTCTTCTAATAGTTCTTTTAATATTTCCGCAAAGCCTGTTTCCCTAATTACTTTAATAAGATAAAAACTATTTCCTCCTTCTATGTGGATAATATTTTTATCCTTAAATAAATTTCTTAATTCTTCTTTTGTCTTGCCTTCGATGTCTATTTCTTCAAAATTATAACCAGCGTCTTTAATCGCAAACTTTAATTTACGACTAAAATCTCCTCTGTCTCCTTTGGCTGCAGTTGTAATATAACCAATTTTCATTTGGTCTTTAGAAATACAAGTCAAATCATAGCCATATTTCAATAAAAAACTTAAATCCGATCCAAGAATTAATTTCATAAAATTGTTTCGATTTTTTCTAGTAACTTTGAGAAGGTTAAATATCCTGCTTTTTCATTAAAATGTCCAGCATTTGGAATAAATGTAAGTGGCACTCCTAATTCTTTTGCTAATTGCTCACCATTCCCTAAAGATACAAAAGGGTCGTTGTCCGACTGGAAAACATCAAAATGTTTCGTTTTTGTTTTAATATTTCTCCAATCAAAATCAAAACCACAAAAACTACTATCTCTGTTGTAATTAAAAACTGGCCTTACCCCTATCGGTGTTCCAATAAGGAAAACCGCCTTGATGGGACTCTTTATTTTTTCCAAAATTCGTAAGGCAAAAACTCCACCCAGGCTATGCCCAATTAAAATCGTATCTTCGTCAATATATTCTTCGTATTTTTTAAAAACATCAAACCATTCTGTAATTTTGGCCGGCACGATTGGTGGAGTTGGAAATTGCGGAACGATAACATTACAACCTTTTGCTTCAAGTTTTTCTTTCATCCAAGGAAACCAGTTTTCTTCTGGGTACCCTTCTGTCCCATGAAAAATAAATACGTTGTTTTTCACAAAATTATTTCTTTATTTATAATTTCCTCTCTTAATTTCATCCAAATTTTACCCATATTGTTTTCTCCTTTTTTGTCAGGACCCCAACCCCAAAATGAATCTATCGGTGATGCTTCTATTATTTCTCTATCGCCTGTTTCTATAAGTTTTTTTCCAATTTCCGGATATTGTTTTATTTTTTCTCGGACAATTTCTTCCATTACTTTAATTCTGGTTTCAAACCAATCTTTTTTTAAAATATTTTTTGGGTCTCTCCCAATATTAAAAGCACCTAAAGGAGTTTTAGCTTTAAAAATTTCCTGTATTATTTTTTCCTCATCAAATTTTGCCGCCTGATAGGCGTGTTCTGTGCTGGGCCAAAGTTCCTCATTGTACATTATCGTGTAAATTGCAAAATTAGAAAAACACCCATATTCTCCATCATCATTCCAAAATAAAATTTTTTCTTTGCTTTCTTTCATAATTTTATTTTAATTTTTTCACCAGTAATTTTTGTAATTTTTGGACCTCGAGTAGAGATTTGACTACAAAAAATTCATTAAATTCAGAACGTTTAGGAATTTCTAATCTGTCTCTTTGTATTGTTATTAAGTCTTTAAAATCTTTTACAACCCTTAAAACATCCTTATTCCTCTCAGAACTTTTTGCTCTTTCAAAAAGAATTTCTTCTGGAAAATCAAAATAAACACCAACTACTTTATAATTGTACTTCTTGCATAATTTAATAATTGTTTTACGGCCGTTTGAGTACAAATTTGCATTTGAAAGTAAAATCGGCTTCCCTAGAAACAACGCGAAATCAAGAAACAACAAAAAGGTACGAAATTTTAAAGAATTTTTATTGTCAGCACCGGAATATATCTTTTTATCGTCATTTTGTCTTAAAATTGGAAACTCCTTTTTCATAAAAATGGCAATTGGGTCAGCCTCGAGAGCGACAAAGCCTTTTACTTTTTTTTCTAATTCCTTAGCACAAGTAGTTTTACCGCAGTGGGTTTTTCCGATAAACATTATTAATGTTTTTTCTTTTTTTTTCATATTATTTAATCAATTCTAAAACTTTATTTCTTATTAATTTAACTGCATCTTCCATAAATTCTACTGTATGGGCTTCTGGATTAGGAAGATTTTCCCAATATTCATATTGATACTTTGTAAGCCACCCCGGAATAAATTCTTTTTCAGCCATTACTATTATCTCGTCTGCATCTTTTAGATATTCTTCTTTCAGTTGTTCACAGTGTTCATTCAAAATATCTATATTATACTTTTTTAATTCAGTAAATAATATTCCTAAATTTTTTGGATATAAAGAAAGTTTTAACTCCTGATTACCCTCTTCCTCTACCCATGTACCATAGCTCTCTGCCCGAGAGCCACCTTTTGCCAATTGATTGTAAAAAGCTTTCGCCACCTGACTGCGAAATATATTTCCTTTACAAATAAAAACAACTTTTTTCATAATTCAT
The DNA here is from genome assembly GCA_903869825.1 of uncultured bacterium. Classification (GTDB taxonomy): domain Bacteria; phylum Patescibacteriota; class Minisyncoccia; order Phycocordibacterales; family UBA9973; genus UBA9973. Next base: position 9,621 of record CAIQAL010000001.1, on the reverse strand, counting down.
TTTGATAAAATTTTTTTTAATTTCAGTTTTTTGGGTTGAGTCACAAAAACTATTTTCTTATCATAGGTTCTCTTAAGAAGATTTAGCGTCTTTTTCTTGCTTTTCCGATTCCAGTTATAAGTCCAAGTTATTAACTCCAATTCCAGCTTATTTTTACTATTCTTTGGGTGACCTATCCTTTTTTCAAGACCTATTTTATTTTTGATATATCTTCCAAATACTCGTGAAAGTTGCCGAACAGTGGAAATATCAATAAAAATAATAAGATCAGCCCAATCAATTCTTGCCGGTAAGGAATTTGAATAATTACCATCAATCACCCCGAATTCTTTTGATAAGAATTCTTTTGACATATCCTGCCACAAGCTTTTGTCTACAGCTTTCCAATTTGCATCAAGCAAAAGTTCATCTAAATGCACTAAGGGATAGCCAGTATAATCAGCTATTTTTTTAGCCAAGGTTGATTTTCCAGAACCTACTCCTCCTAAAATTAATATTTTTTTATGCATACAATAAATTTTTTATTAATTTCATAAACTGATCACTACGCTCATACTCATTATTAAAATATTTACCAAAAGAAGAAAAGCCGGGACTATATAGAATAGTTTCACCGGGTTTGGCTAGAGAATACGCTCTTTTTACTGTATTTGGCAATCCTTCTTCTTCATACACTTCGATGCCTTTCTTTTTAAATTTAAATACTGCATCTCGGATAGTTTCTGTCCCCCGCTCTTTAAACATCACAATTTTGGAACACCATTTCGGCATCTCGTGTAAGAGTTTTTTTGTATCGAGCTTTTTATCATCGCCCCCAACAATCAAAACCACTTTTCTTTTCTTCTTATCGCCCACTGCTCGAAGAGCGGCAACCGTCGCATCTGGTGTCGTAGAATTATTATCATTATAAATCTTTATCCCTTTTATTTCCCGAATATATTGCAAACGTCCTTCTACCCCTTCGTAGTTTTCCACTACTTTTCGGATAGTTTTTTCACTTATCCCCATTCTCCGAGCCGCCAGCACTGCGCATTGAGCGTTCAGACGGTTATGCTCTCCTGGAATTTTTAATTTCCAAGCTTTTGGCAAATCTTTCTCTCGAGCAACTAAAGCGCGAGCGCGAACTTTTGCATGCAATCTTTTTACCAACCCTTCTCCTGCGACAAAAATATCTTCCTCTTTTTGATACTTAAAAATATTTGCTTTATCATCGAAATACAAGTCACGATTCCCTTTGTAGTAATTTAAATGATCATCTAAAAAAGTAGTAAAAATTGATATATTGGGGCTAATTTTCGAATCCCCAAACCCTTGCAACTGCCAAGAATCAAGCTCAAAGAGAGCAATTGAATTCGGGGTCACTTTTTTCAAAAGTTGCAATGTGGAAACTCCACGGACATTACCCCCCAGTAAAACCTTTTTTCCGGCAAGTTTAAAAATTTGGTTGATCAAATGAGTCACAGTGGATTTTCCCCGGGTCCCAGTAATTCCAACAACTTTTATTCCAGCTACCTTGGCAAACAGCGAAGCACTCATCTCAACTGGAATATTATTTTTATGGGCTTCATTAACGTAAATAGAATCAAGTGGTACTCCCGCTGCCTTCAAAATCATATCTCTATTTTTGAAATCTTCCAGATTATGCTCACCGAGCCTGTAACTAATGTTTTTATATTTTGAAAGAATTTTTAAAGAACTAGCAAGTTGTTCTTTTGATTTCAAATCAGTCACAATCAAATTCGCTCCGCATTCGGCTAAGTAGGCAGTATCTCCAACGCCTCGCCCAAGTAACCCAAGCCCCATGACTGTTATTTTCTTTCCCTTAAATTGTTCTTTATAATTTTGCATATTAGTTTATTTCTTTTTTATAACAATCCTCGCAATATATTTTATAAATTTTGTGCTTCTCTTTCGGATAAGTAGTCATGGTTTTGTCTCCGCAAGCGACACAAGTCACCTCATTTAGAATTCTTGGATTTCTATTGTTCATTCTCACTTGGTGCCGACAATTAAAGCACTTAGCGGGAAGAGCTAGACCCATTCGTTTATAAAAGGAAATTTCACGAGAAATAAAGCGATAATTTTTATCGCAAGACTCACACTTCAAAATTTTATCTAGTAAATCTTTATCGGAATATTCCACGGAATCTTTTGGCAAGTCTCTATAATTGCAATTTTCTTGCCCTTTCGTACATGGAATATTATCCCGCCAGGTAAATCCTTGCGACAAAGCTTCACTTTTCTCAAGCGGCATGTACTCATTTGAGATAGACTCGTTATAGCCGAAAGGACTCATCCAAACCGGAAAGAAATTACCCCAGTCCCCGCTCGCTCTCATATTTTCAATAATTTCTGGTACAAGTTTTTCATATTCCGCTTTTCCGTATTGTTTATTTAAAATGCAATATTCTTTACTACGTAAGCTAAAACAACCAAAACAATTTTTGCAGTTATAGCAAAGCTCGGAATAGTAAACAAAACTAGAGTCTTGCACTAAATGAGTAGCAATATTATTACTACTTTTTAATGAAGCTAAGGTTTGATAGCTATATTCTATGTTTGGATTAAAGGAAACGTCGTAAGATTCAATCAATTTACCACTGGTATAACAATATCTGCTATTTTCTCCGCCTTTTATATCAAAAGATTGTTGAATATTATTTGCATTATAAATATGATCTCCTGATACATTATTATTATGCGAACCAAAAATTGACCGGGAAGGCATCTTTTTTCTTAGTTCTTCCCTCTTTCCAAAAATATATAAAATACTAGACTCATTATTTATTGGATGCTTTTCTAAAAACTTTTGATAATCTTCTTTACTGTATTGTTCATTAAAAACACAATAATTTTTGTGACGCAACCCTACACAACCAATGCAGTTTACGCAGTCCCTGCAATCATAAAGTCCTATCGAGTCTGCGCAAGATTCACACTCTTGTGAATAAAATAATTTATTCGAGTTTACACAATCTATGCATTCATAACAAAGTTCGGATTTATTTAGATAAAGATTATCCATACAATCTTTTGAATACCAAACAATATGGCCGTAGTCACAGTTTTCATTTTCGACGCAGCCAAAAATTAAATAGCAATTTTTTGATGCAAAAGCCATATTAGAATATTCACAGTTTTCACTTTTAGTATTCATTATTGAAAAACGCGGAACTCTTTTGGAGAGTTCGCTTATTTGTTCAATAAAAGGCTTTGATAAATCCAAATCCATGGCATAGGACGTTGCATCCCAATCATCCGACCACCATTCCTCAATGCTCCAAACTGGAAAAGGAACATCCGAGCTATACATAGAAATTATCATCTTTCCGGACTTACTTGATGGACTCTTGTAAAGTGTTTTAAAATTTCTGAAAAGCATCCGCTGCTGCTGGCGGCAAGTCGGACACATCTCAGGCACCGGCACTTTCATCCGATCGTAAAAAACGTGGTCGTTTTGGTCTACTATAAATTCGTTTTTACATTTTATACAAATTTTGTTTTCCATAAACTCTTATTTCAAATATTTTTTTAATTCCTCCATATCGTTAAAATGATTTTTCACTCCCCGGATTTCTTGATAATCTTCGTGGCCTTTACCTGCCAAAAGAACAATATCTCCCTTCTGGGCAAGCTTCGTCGCTTCGATTATCGCTTCCCTGCGATTAGAAACTGATTTGACCTTTCCAGAATCTACCATAGACAAATCGGTCTTCATTTCGGCAATTATTTTATCCGGATCTTCATTTCTTGGATTGTCCGAGGTAAAAATTGGGAGATCAGACAAAGTCGCTCCAATTTTCCCCATAATTCTACGCTTAAGTGGATCGCGATCTCCTCCGCACCCAAAAACGCAAATCACCTTACTTTCTTTGTCTTTCACTTCTTTAATAGTTTTCAAAACATTTTCAAGTGAGTCCGGGCTATGAGCATAGTCCACAATTCCCAAAACTCCACCTGAAGACATAAAATGCTGAAATCTGCCAGTCGGCGCTTCGATTGTTTCCAAAATTTTTGCCACTTTCACCATGTCAAAACCAAGTAGTTTACAAAAACTCCAAACGGAAAGTAGGTTGTAAGCATTAAACTTCCCTAATAATTCTGATTTAATATCTTCACCATTAAAAGAAAGCTCTAACCCAGAAAAATTAAGTTTTTTTATTTCTCCTTTAAAATCTGCTTCATTTTCTATCCCATAAAAATATTTCTTCGCTTTTATCCCCTCCAATATCATCCGACCGTGTTCATCGTCGGCGTTTGAAAGAGCAAAGGAACTTTCTGGAAGAAGGTCAAAAAACTTCTTTTTCGCCAAAAAATAGTTCTCCATACTTTTATGGTAATCCAAATGGTCTTGCGTTAGGTTTGTAAAAATTCCACCAGTAAAATTTATCCCCACTACTCTTTTTTGATCCATTGCATGAGAGGAAATTTCCATAAAAACATATTCGCAACCGTCTTCTACCATTTTGGCAAAAATTTTAGTTAGGGTCATTTTGTCTGGAGTGGTAGGAATTTTGCGGTCCAGTTTATATTCCTCTTTGTTTATCATTATATTGGTAGTCCCAATAAAACCAGCCTTGTGTCCAAGAGCGATAGCGATTCTATACAAAAGAGTAGCTGTGGTCGTCTTGCCGTTCGTGCCCGTTACTCCAATAATTTTGAGTTTTGTCGAAGGATGTCCATAACAATAATCGGCAATAGCGGACTTGATTTTCCACTTTAATGTTTTAAGTTTTTTAACTATTTTTTTCATTTGAAATGTTACTTCACAAAAGAGGCATCAAAAGCCCACCGAGTGGAAATATTTATTTCCCTTCTACTCAAGATTCTATTTTTTACCAAAAACTCCTGTTCTTCGTAAATGGAAGTATCATACATTTCCGAACCATCCGTATTAATGGTAAATTTAATTTTATTTTTTAAAAGAGTTTTAAGTATTTTTCTAAGTTCCCCGGAATTTTTTACCACGCTGTTATAAATATTGGACGATGGACAAATTTCAAGCGTAATATTATTTTTTACGATCGTCTCCATAATTTTTTTATCTTTCACGCACAAAACTCCGTGACCAATCCTGTGGGGTTTAATTTCCTGCACCACAAAACGTAGCTCTTCCAGTGTCCCGACTTCTCCGGTATGAATTGTTATTCCGAGCCCTGCCTCTTTGGCCATATCAAAAAGCGGTTTATACTTTTTGATATTGAAAGATTTATTTTCTGGACCAGCCAGATCAATCCCCACAATTCCAGCTCTTCTATACTTAATTGCTTTTTCCAAAATAATTTCATTTTGCCGAAAAGATAAATTTCTATCCATTATTAGAATGAGGCCAGCCTTGATTTGAGTAAATTCCAATTTTGCCCGTTCCATCCCCCAGATGGCAGCCATTATAATATGGTCCAAATCTTTTTCTCCGTTCCGGTTTCGAAACATAGGATTGAAGCGCAATTCTTGCAAAACCAAATTACATTTGCGGTATCCACCGCACAAAACACTATGTACCGATTGCTCAATTGCTTCCGGTGAAGACTGAATCAATTCGGTCCAGTAAAAGAATTTGTTGTGCATCTCAGTCAAGTTTTTGTTACGTTTACCAGGACGAAGAGTAATCATATTTTCAAATTCCCAATAATCCTTAGTAGGGAGTTTTATTCCCTGCCTGTGAGCAATTGTCCATAAAACAGCCGGATTTACCGCCGACCCAAGGTGCGCATGAAGTTCTGCCCTCTTAACTTTAGTTTTTTGTGCCATTTTTTCATTATAACACAAGGCTACTTTTTTATTTAAATTTGAAATCATTCCCAATAAATCGCCAAGAAAGCTTGATTTTAAACTCCGGAAAAGAATTTAAAACCCAGTGTAAATAGGTATTGCTGTTAGGGCCAAAAAAAGAATACCTATAAATATATGGATATGATTTTTTTGATTTCTCTATAAAATCTATCACGTTTCTAGCCTTGGAATTTTCATCCCCTTCAAGATATCCTAACAACTTCGGTTCCCAAAATAATTTGCCAATGGACGGCCAAGTAAGACCAATTCCTAAAAAGGGCTCTCTGTTGTTTACATGTAAATATTTGAAATTTTTATTAATCTTATTTTTATAATGCATAACTTCCCATCTAGAAATCATTCCTTTTTTATTCAAAACAAACCAGGGATGTTTCGCAAAACTAATTGGAATAGAAGCAGGACAAGCAAAAACAAAAACCTGGTACTTATCTTTTTTGATCATGCTTTCAAAGTTTTGCTCCATGATTATTTTTTACTCGGTTTTATCAAAATCTTTTCTTTAATTTTCTTAAATCGTTCCACTTTTTTCCTTTTAATAGTTACTGTTTCCAAAAACATCTTTTTGGGACGCGCCCAAATAACTCCATCTTCCAGATGCACATAAATAACCAAGTGCTCCCCTGTCTCACTGTGAACCGCTTCCGCAAGCACTTTTGCCTTGGTCCCTTTGTAATGTTCGTAAACTGCCCCGATTTCTAACTTTTTCATAAAAGCTAATTGATTAAAGACTTCCGATGCCACGGTGCATTGATCATCCCACATTTTTTCCATTTATAAGCCTGGCCGGTAGCCGGGTTAATTGCTCCACAAGGGCAAGGATCATTCCTACCAATCTCTTTCATTCCGCTTTCGACATTATTTTTACCCTCTGGCGTTATTGTTTTTAGAGATGTATCTGAAAATTTGGTCGATTCGAGCTGATTCCCTAAAAATATTTCTTTTGGTTCATTTGTCTCAGCTTTTGCCGGTTCAGTGATCGAACCAATCAAAGAAAAAACTTGTTCTTTAAAAGCTTCCTCCATTCCCCGAAACATCATAAGTCCTTCTTTCTTGTATTCCACAATCGGTTCCCGTTGTCCGTAAGCTCGTAAATTTACTGATGAACGCAAATAGTCCATCGCTTCCAAATGTTCCATCCAAAGAACGTCGGTCGCATAAAGACAAATTCTTCGAACAGTTTCAAGAAATGGCTCATTCCCTAATTTTTCTCTTTTTTCTTCAATTAGTTTTCCAGGATTTAATTCTGGTTCAATTGCTTCCCGGCTTGCTACAATCTCGTTCAATAATTTTTCGATTTCAACCTTGTCCGAAAACATCATTTTCTGACGTCGTTCATAAATCGCTTGCCGTTGGTGGTTCATCACATCGTCGTACTCCAAAGTATTTTTTCTGGCATCAAAATGGAATCCTTCAATCTTGGCCTGAGCGCTTTCAAGTTGTTTCCCAATGAATCGGTTTTCAATCGGATGATCTTCTGGAATACCAAAACGACCCATCATTGTTTTTATTTTTTCCGAACCAAACACCCGCATCAAATCATCTTCCAAAGAAACAAAAAACTGAGTCTCTCCCGGATCACCTTGCCGACCGGAACGGCCTCGAAGCTGATTATCTATTCTGCGTGCTTCGTGTCGTTCGGTTCCAAGAACAAAAAGTCCCCCGGAATTTTTTACCGCTTCATACTCTTCTTCGCTTTGTGGATTACCTCCGAGTTTGATGTCGATTCCACGACCAGCCATATTCGTAGCAATTGTTACTGAACCACGTCGTCCGGCTTGAGCAATAATTTCTCCTTCTTTCTCGTGGTTTTTCGCATTCAAAATAGTATGCTGGACTCCTTCTTGCTTTAAATAAACAGACAATAGCTCATTTTTCTCAATTGAGATTGTCCCGATCAAAACTGGCTGACCTTTTTTATTTAATTCTTTTATTTTTTTGGCGATAGCTTGAAATTTTCCTTTTTCAGTTTGGTAAATGACATCAGAATGGTCAACCCGAACAACTGGACGATTGGTCGGTACCACTATCACATCCAGTCCATAAACTTTCATAAATTCTTCCGCTGAAGTTTCGGCGGTACCGGTCATTCCGGAGAGTTTTTTGTAAAATCTAAAATAGTTTTGAAAGGTAATTGAGCCGGATGATCTTGTTTCACTTTCAATTTTTACTCCTTCCTTTGCTTCGATTGCCTGGTGAATTCCTTCACTCCAGCGCCGCCCCGGTTGCAGTCGTCCAGTAAATGGATCCACGATTATTACTTCCCCTTCCTTTACTACATAATCTTTATCTCGTTCAAAAATCGCTTGCGCTTTGACAGCGGTTTCTAAGTGATGGACATATTTTATCCCTTTTTCGGTATAGATATTTTCAACTCCAAGCAAAGTTTCGGCTTTAGTGATACCCTCATCGGTCAGAGAAATTGCTTTTAATTTCTCATCTACTTTATAATCGGAATCTTTCTTTAATTGCTTTGCAATATTATAAAACTTGATATAAAAATCTTCTGAATCACCCGAAGAAGAGGAGATAATAAGTGGAGTTCGAGCTTCGTCTATTAAGATAGAGTCTACTTCATCCACGATAGCATAGTGATGTCCTCTTTGAACTAAATCCTCGATTCTAGTTGCCAGGTTATCCCGCAAGTAATCAAAGCCGTATTCATGGTTTGTGCCATAAGTAATATCTGCAGCATACGCTTCTTTTCTTTGGCAAGGTTTTAAAAATTCATACAAAACTTTGAATTCTGCTTGGCTTTGTTCTTCTTTGTTTTCTTTATGGGCAGGATCATATAAATAAGAAACGTTCTGTGAATTAATAACTCCAGTGGTTAATCCCAAAAAATTATAAACTTGCCCCATCAAAACAGCGTCGCGTCTGGCAAGGTAATCATTTACGGTAACAAGGTGAGCCCCTTCTCCGGTCAAAGCATTTAAGTAAAGAGGCAGGGTCGCTACGTTTGTCTTTCCTTCTCCTGTTTTCATTTCTGCAATCTTCCCTTTATGCAAGGTCATCCCTCCAACCAATTGCACATCGTAAAGACGAAGTCCCAAAGTTCTTCTTTGTGCTTCCCGAACTAAGGCAAACGCTTCCGGTAAAATATCTTCAAGTGTTTCGCCCTTTTTCAATCTTTGCTTAAATTCTTCTGTTTTTTTTGAAAAATCTTCATCCGGCAACTTCGAAACCTCCTCCTCGAGGGAATTGATTTTTAGCACGATATCGTTGGTTTCTTTGATGAATTTAGAACTTTCATCTCCAAATATCTTTTCATACATACTCATAATTTTATATTTTAGCACAAAAACCGAAAAATTTCCCAAATTTCATTAATTTAGATAAACAAAAAAAAACTTCCGATTTTCATCGGAAGTTTTTTAAGTGAAAACTATGCTCGCTTCTTGGTAGTCTTTTTTGCTTTCTTAACTACTTTCTTTGCTTTCTTTTTTGCTGCCATATTAGTTGTTTGCGCCACTTCAATCGAAATCGAAGTTTTGCATAAGTTAAATTATTAATTTAGTTTGCAATAATCGCGACCAAAAATATTTCAAAACAAATTCAGAAATATTTTTAAAATAATTATTGCAAAGAACTAATTTAATTATCCTCCAAATCAAAACATAACACAATACTTTTTTCACAAAACTGTGGATAACTTTTTAAAATAAAAAAAATCTTCAAAAAATATTTTGAAGATTTTTTTTATTATTTTCATTTGAAGCGGGTGATGGCGAAACTCCAACATATGTGCCTATGTGAGTGCGACCACCCGCTACAGATAAAAACAATATACTATTGATTATACCATTTTCTGCTTTGTTTTTCAAAGTCACT